>JAIOSH010000545.1 GCA_021107685.1 Bacteroidales bacterium
ACCAAAATATTTCCCCAGCACATCAAAATATTATTTAGCCAATATTATGTGTCAAAATCAATCATCATTTCTCTGCGTTTAGAATATTTGCTTGCAGCCTTGTGCTACTGATATGTTATTTACAATGGTACTACTGGGAATTTAGTGGAACATTAACAAATGCTAAAATGCTATAATAAAATAATTCACAAAACAAATAAATCTAATATGTAATATTCAGTTCTTTTATTATCAAAGATTTAATTATTATGAAATATTTAAGCATTTAAGCATTGTTGCATTATATCATTATAAATAAATTTATTAGTAGAACCATAAAATTTAATTTACCACAAAATTGCAGTAGAATCTTTACAATTAACATAAAATATTTACTTTCTGAATTCCAAAAAATTTTACTACTTTTACATAATAATTCTCAATAATTTTTTTATGAAAATTACTATTGATCCTGATTCGGGCTTTTGTTTCGGAGTAGTACGTGCTGTAGATATTGCAGAAAAGGAATTGGATTCTGATGGATTTTTGTATTGTCTTGGTGATATAGTACACAATGGCTTGGAATTAAACCGCCTGCAAAAAAAAGGATTAGAAGTTATTGAGCATAATGATCTGAAAAGATTAAAAAATTGCAAAGTTTTAATAAGAGCACATGGAGAACCACCTGCAACTTATAAAATTGCGTTACAAAATAATATTGAATTGATTGATGCTTCCTGCCCTGTTGTATTGAAATTGCAGAAAACAATCAGTATAGCTTTTGAGGAAATGAAAGAAAAAGATGGACAAATAATTATTTATGGCAGGGAAGGACATCCCGAAGTCAATGGTCTTGTCGGGCAAACAAATAATAAAGCAATTGTTATAAATAGTCATCAAGACCTTGAAAAGATAAATTATTTAAAACCTATCCGTATGTTTTCTCAAACAACAAAAAGCACGGAAGAATATCAGGATATGATAAATAATATTAAGGATAGACTTCATGAAATAGAATCAGATTCAAATGCCACAAACGATTTTATATCTTATAATACTATTTGTAGTAAAGTTTCAAGAAGAGTTCCACATCTAAGAAAATTTGCAAAACAGCACGATATTATCATTTTTGTAAGTGGTAAAAAAAGTTCCAATGGTATGTTTTTATATAGCATTTGTAAATCGGTCAATCAAAATACATATCTTGTTTCGGAAATATCTGACCTTAAAAAGCAATGGTTTAAAAAAAATAAAAGTATCGGGATTAGCGGAGCAACCTCAACTCCAATGTGGCTGATGGAAAAAGTGAAAAATGTTATAAAAAATTTTTAGATTATGTTTCTTCAAAAATTATCATTAATAAATTTTAAAAATTATAAAGAAGCGGAATTATCATTTTCTGAAAAGATAAATTGCTTCATTGGTGATAATGGTACGGGTAAAACAAATTTATTAGATGCAATATATTATTTGTCATTTTGCAAAAGTTATTTTAATCCTGTTGATTATCAAAATATATTACATAATGAATCATTTTTTGCAATTCATGGGAAATATTTAAAAAATGGAAATAATTCAGATACTGTCAGTTGTATCCAGAAAAGAAATCATCATAAGCAATTTAAATTAAATAAAAAAGAATATGACCGTTTGGCTGATCATATCGGGCTTTTCCCTTTAATAATGATTTCTCCATATGACAGGGATTTAATTAATGACGGTAGTGAGATCCGAAGGAAATATATTAATAGTGTTATTTCACAATTTGATAAATTTTATCTTAATGACCTGATTAATTATAATAAAGCACTTTTTCAAAGAAATACATTATTAAAACATTTTGCCGAAAAGAATTATTTTGATAGTTCAGCACTGGAAATATGGGATAAACAGATGATAAAGCTTGGTGAAAGAATTTATACAAAACGAAAAGAATTTTTAATAGAATTTGCACCATTGTTTCAGCATTATTTTGAATTTATCTCTTTAAAAAAAGAAACAGTAAGTATTACTTATGAATCGCAGTTAAATAAAAGGAAATTTGAACAATTGCTGAGTATAGCTCTCGAAAAAGACAGGAATCTAAGATATTCAACTGTTGGGATTCATAAAGATGATCTTATTTTAAATATTGGTGGTTATCCAATAAAAAAATTCGGTTCGCAGGGTCAACAGAAATCTTTTGTAATTGCTATTAAATTTGCTCAATTTGATTATACAAGAAATATTAAGGGTTTTAAACCGGTTCTTTTACTTGATGATATTTTTGATAAGTTAGATATCTTAAGAGTAAAACAAATAATTAAGCTTGTAAGTGAAAATAACTTCGGACAGGTTTTTATTACAGATACACAAAAAGAGCGTATTGAAAAAGTTTTTAAAACCATAAATATTGACCATAGAATTTTTGAAATTAAATCAGGCCAGGCATTTGAATTAAAAAACAATGAACTATTCTAACGAACTAAGTCTTAAAGAAGCTATAAAAGAATTGCTTAATGATTATAAGCTTAATAATAAGCTGAATGAGGTACGTTTGATAAATTCATGGGAAAAAGTTGTTGGCAAATTAATATCAAAGCATACTAATAAACTGTATATTAGGAGAAAAGTATTATTTATTGAGCTTGATTCTGCTGCTTTAAAGAATGAATTGAGCTATGCAAAGCAAAAAATAATCAATGCTTTAAATAAAGAAGTTAATGAGGATGTAATAGAGGAAATAGTTTTTAGATAATATTTATTGCATTCTATATACTAATGCATTTACATTCATTCCTGCTCCAACTGAAGCAAAGACAAAATTATCCCCTTTATCTAATTTATGGTTTTTTAATTCTCCTTTTATTAACAAATCATATAATATTGGTAATGTAGCTACTGAGTTATTCCCAATCTTATAAATAGTCATCGGCATAATATTCTCAGGAATTTTTTTTATGTTAAATAATTTAAATAAATTGTTTAGCATTACATAATCCATTTTAGCATTTGCCTGGTGAAGAAGAACTTTTTTAATATTTTCAAGAAATAATCCTGCTTTTTCAATACAGTCTTTAGCAACTTGCGGAACTGTTTTAATTGCATACTCATATAATCTTCTGCCATTCATTTTAATAAAGATATTATTATTCTCGAATTTTGGATTATATGATTTATCCATTCTGAGTAAATATGCGTGGTTCATTGTATCAGACCTTGTTATATGTGATAAAACACCAACAGGCTTATCACTTTTTATTGCTTCAATAATAACTGCACCTGCACCATCAGAATATAACATAGTGTCTCTATCATGCGGATCGGATATTCTTGATAATGTTTCTGCTCCAATTACCAGAATTTTTTTTGCATCGCCGGATTTAATAAAATAATCTGCTTGTATTATACCTTGAAGCCAGCCCGGACATCCAAAAGGTAAATCATAAGCAACTGTATAAGGATTTTCAATACCTAATTTATATTTTATCCTGGAAGCAATGCTTGGTACAAAATCTATTTTAATATTTGATTTCTTAATGTCGCCAAAATTATGAGCTACAATAATATAATCTAAATCTTCTTTATTAATTTTTGAAGAATCTATTGCATTTTGTGCCGCAAAAAAACCAATATCAGATGTTACTAACTTATCATTAACATACCTTCTTTCTTCTATTTCAGTTATTTGTTTAAATTTATCGACAATTACTTCATTTGGCATGTCAAATTTTTCTCCTGTTGAATCATAAAATTCATTATCTAAAAAATTTGCATTCTTTACTACCTTTGTAGGAATATATCGTCCTGTTCCAGTTATAATTGAATAAATAGAAGAATTTTCCATACGTGTTATTTATTAATACTAAAATGCAAAGATAGTTTTTTTTATAATTATCTAATTTATTAATTTAATTTCTAACCCGAAATAAATCTAAAATCCGTAAATTAAATAAAATATCTGAATTTTTCGTTCTTTTTTTTTATTTTTGTATCACACACTTTTTAAAATTATATCCGGTCATTTTTCATTATAATTAACGCAGAGTAAAAAACACAATAAATAATCAATATTTTACAAGATGAAAATAGTTATAGACTTTGGTAATACATTAAAAAAAATTGCTCTTTTTAAAGAAAAAAAAATTGTTGATATAAAATCTTTTAAACAAATAAATTTAAAACAACTTAAAAGTGTTATTGAAGAATTTGAAACCTCATTGGTGTCTGAAGATAAAATTGATGCTGCAATTATTTCATCTGTAATTAATTATCCTGTATCTTTTAAGAAATATTTAAAAAGTAAATTTAAATTTACAGAACTTTCCGATAAAACACCTGTCCCTATAATTAATAAATATAAAACACCCGAAACACTTGGTAAAGATAGACTTGCTGCTGTTGTAGCTGCCAATGACTATTTTCCCGACGAAAATATATTAGTAATTGATGCAGGCACATGCATTACTTATGATTTTATAAATTCCCAAAATGAATATATTGGAGGTGGCATATCTCCGGGTATATCAATTAGATTACAATCGTTGCATAATTTTACTGATAATCTACCGTTACTGAAAAGTAAGGATAATGTTCAATTAATCGGTAAAACAACTGAAGAATCTATATTGTCAGGTGTGTTAAATGGGGTTTTGGCTGAAATTCAAGGTGTTATTGAACTTTATAAAAAGGAATTTTTTCCTGTAAGAATAATTTTTAGCGGGGGTGATATTAATTATTTTGTTAGAAAATTAAAAAATGACATCTTTGCAATTCCAAATATTGTTTTAAATGGTTTAAATGTAATTTTAGATTATAATGTTAAATATTAGAATAAATTACCTGTTATTATCATTGTTGTTGTATTTTATCAGCAGTTTTACTGATCTTTCGGGCCAAATAATTATAAATTCGCCATATTCGTATTATGGAATTGGTTCAATTAGAAATAATAACAATACAAGTATTATGTCAATGGGTGGAATAAGTTATGCTTTAAGAAGCCCTAATATTATTAATGTTTCTAACCCTGCTTCATATACTGCTTTTGATTCAACATCCTTTATTTTTGAGGGAGGCATATTTAGCAAATATGTTAATCTTAAAACTTCATATATGAGTCAGGATGCGAATTATACTTCATTAAGTTATTTATTATTTGGTTTTCCTGTTGTTAAATGGTGGAGAACCAGTTTTGGTGTATTACCTTTTAGTAATGTAGGATATAATGTTTTTGATGAACAAGAAATGGATAATATTGGAAATGTCGGGTATTTATATGAAGGGGCAGGAGGAATTAATAATGTTTATTGGGGGAATGCTTTTAAAATAACAAAAAATTTATCTTTTGGATTTAATATTGCTTATTTATTCGGTACAATAGATAATTCAATTAGAGTTACTTATCCTGATTCCATATATTTTTTCAATACAAAAACAGAAACATCCATTACAAGCAATGATATATATTTAAATTATGGGATACAGTATTATAAGGAATTAAAAAATGATATTTCATTTTGTACAGGACTTGATTTTAGTTATTCAACTAATATCAGTGCTAAAAAAGACTATTTGGTAAATTCATTTCTGGGAACATACAGTAATATTGATATAATAAAAGATACTATTGTATATGAATCAGGAGTAAAAGGAGAAATTGTTTTGCCAACAAGTATAGGATTTGGAGTAATATTTTCGAAAACAAATAAATGGTTAGTAGGTGCTGATTATAACTGGCAAAACTGGAAAGAGTTTTCAATATTCGAAAAAAAAGATTCGCTGAATAACAGTATGCGGATTTCATTAGGCGGACAGTTTACACCCGATATTAACAGTATTTCATCATATTGGGAAAAAGTTAATTACCGTTTAGGTTTAAGATACAATCAAACATATCTTAACCTTAGAGATACCCGGCTTAATGAATTTGGCGTAAGTTTTGGTTTTGGTTTACCTTTAAAAAGAACAAAATCAACTTTGAATTTTGGCTTTGAATTTGGATATAAAGGAACAACAGATAATTATTTAATAAAGGAAAATTTTATAAATATGTCATTTGGAGTTTCAATTTATGAATGGTGGTTCATAAAAAGAAGATATAAATAATTTGTAACTAATCAGTACTTAGAGTGAACTATACTTCGACTTCG
>JAIOSH010000250.1 GCA_021107685.1 Bacteroidales bacterium
TATTGGATATGTAAAATATCAAAAAAAAATTAACCTTAAATCCGATCAAAATTTTGAATTAAATGTTTACCTGCAAGTAAGTGTTAAGGACTTAGACGAGGTGATTGTTCGGGATAAAGATCAAAGAGAAGCATTTCTGAAAAAATTACCATATTTAAAATCAACTATTAATAAAATACAAATAAACGAATCACCAATAAGTGATATAGGGGATTATTTACGATCATCTCCAAATATTTCAGGTATCAGAAAAGGCGGATGTTCAATAGACCCTGTTATCCGGGGTTTTAAATATAGCCAGCTTAATGTTCAGGTAAACAATGGAATGAAAATAGAGGGTGGTTGCCCGAATAGGATGGACCCTGCTGTTTCACATATTGATATTGAAGATATTGAAGCAATAGAAATAATAAAAGGTCCTTATGCTTTGCGTTACGGACCATCAATGGGAGGTGTAATTAATCTGATAACAAAAAAACCTGACTTTTATGATAAATTTGAAATCCATCTTAATGCCTTAAAGGGTTATGAAACTAATTGGAACGGCAATAAAGAACATATTTCAGTCTTTGGTGGAGATAAGCATTTTGGCTTTAATTTTTCAGGAAGTAATTATGAATACGGGAATTATAAAGCAGGTAACGGTGAAGTTGTTAATTCTGAATTTAGAAAATATAATTATAAAGCTCAGATAGGATATAGCCCTATTAAAAATCATTCTTTTTTATTTTCTTTTGAAGAATCCAAAGGACGTGATGTTTTATATCCTGCACTACCTATGGATGAAAGAACAGATGATACCCAACTTATGTCATTTGATTATATGGCTTCTCAAATTTCCAAAACAATAAATTCTTTAACATTCAAATTATATAATTCTGATGTAAGACATGTAATGGATAATAAGAACAGACCCTTTTCCGATACTGTTGTCGCTATTTCGAGTATTAATGCTATTAATAAAGGTTTCAGGGCTGAGCTTGGTTTAAATATCAAAGATAGTCATTTATTTACAGGGATAGATTATGAAAACATCAGTAAGGATGGCAAAAGAGATAAATATTTGATAATACAACCCAATTTACCTGAAAAAGAAGAAAAATTATGGAACAATGCATTGATAACTAATTTAGGTGTTTTTACAGAATATAAGAGCAGTATTTCCACTTTTGATTTTATTGCTGCTTTACGTGTTGATTTTAATAAAGCAAATTCTTCCGAAATTTCTGTTCCAATAGGTGGCAAAATATATGAATATTATAATGATTCAGCTACCTCAGAATTAATAAATATTAGTTTTAGCATAGGAGCAATAAAATATTTAAATGAAAACTTATCTATCAGCTTTGCTCTTGGCAGAGGGGTCAGGAGTCCTGACATGATAGAACGCTATATTATTTTATTACCTATTGGTTATGATAAGTTTGATTATTTAGGAGACCCTGAATTAAATCCCGAAATAAATAATCAAATTGATATTACATTGAAATATTCAAATAAAAAGACAGGTTTCTTTGAACTTAATGGATTTTATTCTTTGGTTAATGATTTTATTACAGGCAAAAGAATACCGCCGTCTCAACAAAAGCCGCTTTCAAAAGATGTATTGGGTGTAAAGCAATTTTATAATGCTGATAAAGCAATTTTAAAAGGTTTTGAATTTATTTACAAAACACCTGATAATAAAAGCTTAGAGGCTTATTTAAGTGCTGCTTTTACGTATGGCACTATTTCTACAGCTACTAAATATATTATGGATAGATATGGTAAAGTAGTTGATGACGAAGAAATAAATAACGATGCATTAACAGAAATCCCTCCTTTTGAATCAACAATTGGTTTTTTTTATAAATTCTTTAATGGAAAATTCACACCAAAATGTTCACTCAGATTTGTAGCAGCCCAGCATCATATTTCTGAAGCATCTTATGAAAAAGAAACACCGGGATTTATTGTTACTAACTTTTCATTTTTCTATAAATTCCATAAATTATTAAATGTTTCAGCAGGGGTTAATAATATTTTCGATAAAGCTTATTACGAACATTTAAACAGAAATATCATTGGAAGCAATGCCGATTTTTATGAGCCGGGCAGGATATTTTTTGTGAATTTGATTTTAGTGATTTAATTTAATTAAAATCAATATCATCTTTCTTTGTAATTTTTTCGCAATAATGACAATGTAATTTTAAATCTTCTTTATCTATAACATCAAATTTTGTAGAAATATTTTGATGATTAGTAATACAGTTCGGATTAAAACATTTAACGAATTTTACAATTTTATCGGGTATTTCAACCTGTGATTTATAAACAACCTGAAAATCTTTTATAACAATTAATGTAGCAGTTGGAGCTACTAAAGCAATTTTATTAATTTCTTCACTTTCGAAATATTTTTTACTAACTTTAATAATGCCTTTTTTACCGTATTTTACGCTATCTAAGTTTGTTCCGAAAAGTATCTGGTTTTTTATTTTATCAAGATTAAGAATACGAATTACATGAAAAACACTCTGCGGAGGAATATGGTCAATAACAGTTCCGTTTTCAATAGCTGAAACTTTTAATTCTTTTCTGATTTTCTTTTTTTCCATAATTTTATAATTATAATTTTAATTTACTCCTAAAATTGAAGTTAATAAAGCTTGTCTGACATATACACCATTTTTTGCCTGTTGGAAATAATATGCTTTTGAATTATTATCGACATCTTCGGAAATCTCATTTACACGGGGAAGAGGATGCAGAACCCTGAAATTCTTTTTTGCATTATCCAGCATATTATTATTTAGAACATAGGAGTTTTTTACTCTTTCATACTCTAAAGGATCGGCAAATCTTTCGCCCTGTATTCTTGTCATATATAATATATCAACATTTGGTATTACTTCATTTAAATCTGTATATTGAAAGTAATTAAGCTTTTTATCTTTAATATGTCTTTTTACAGAACTTGGAAGTTTGAGTTCAACAGGAGAAACCAAATGGAAAGTAGCATTAAAATTAATTAATGCTATTACTAATGAGTGAACTGTCCTGCCATATTTCAGGTCGCCAACAAAAGCAATATGTAGATCATTTAATTTTCCTTGTGTTTTTCGGATTGAATAAAGATCAAGCATACATTGAGTAGGGTGTTGGTTTGATCCGTCACCTGCATTAATGATTGGAACAGGAGATATTTCACTGGCATATCTGGCACTTCCTTCCTGGGGATGCCGCATTACAATAATATCTGAATAATTGCTAACAGTTAAAATTGTATCTTTTAGCGATTCTCCTTTTTTTACACTTGAGCTTGCTGCATCGGTAAAACCGATAATTTTAGCTCCAAGCCTTGATGCTGCACTCTCAAAACTAAGTCTTGTCCTTGTTGATGGTTCAAAAAACAAGGTAGCTACTACATAATCTTTAAGAGTATTTTGAGTTGGGTTTTTTTCAAATTTTTCAGCAAGATTAAGAATTTTTAAATGTTCATTTTTTGTAAAATCATTAATTGAAACTAAACTTCTGTTTTTCATTGTGTTTGATTTTTTTATTATTTTAACATTACAAATTTATAAAAAAAAGGCGACTTTTAAAGTCGCCTTTTAAATATTAATGACAACAAGAACATTCTTCTTTTTTAAGAATATTATGTTTAATTATAAAATCGCAAAGGATTTCTTCAAGGTTTGGATTGCCGATTTCCTGCAAATCGTAGTAAACCCTTGTTGTTGGTTTATTGATTTTTATAATCCTGTTTAGGTCAATAGGTGTACCAATAACAACAGTATCACAATCTGTATTATTAATTGTTGTTTCCAGGTCTTTTAATTGTTGTTCACCATATCCCATTGCAGGTAATAAAGAGCCGATATTAGGATAAATTTTAAAAGTTTCTGTAAGTTTACCAACAGTATAAGGACGAGGGTCGATTAATTCAGCAGCGCCGAATTTTTGTGCTGCTACTGTACCTGCACCAATTTTCATTCCTCCATGTGTTAATGTTGGTCCATCTTCTACTACTAAAACTTTTTTACCTCTGATAAGTGATGGGTTATCAACTTTAATAGGAGAAGCAGCATCTACTACAATTGCATTAGGAGCAACTTTTGCAATATTTTCTCTTACTGTTTGAATTGCATCACCATCAGCACTATCCATTTTATTAATTATTGCGACATCTGCTAATCTTAAAGTTACTTCACCCGGATAATAGTTTAATTCATCTCCCGGACGATGAGGGTCAACTATTGTGAAATTCAGATCGGGTTTGTAGAATGGAAAATCATTATTTCCACCATCCCAGAGAATAATATCACAACCTTTTGGGTCATCTTCGGCAGCTCTTAAAATGGCTTCATAATCAACACCTGCATAAATAACATTTCCGCGTACAACATGAGGTTCGTATTCCTCCATTTCTTCAACAGTACATTTATTTTTATCTAAATCAGATATTTCGGCAAAGCGTTGTACTTTTTGGGCAACCAAGTCGCCATAAGGCATTGGGTGTCGTATTGCTACTACTTTTAAACCTTGTTGCATTAAAATTTCAATAATTTTTCTTGATGTCTGACTTTTGCCACAACCTGTACGTACAGCGCCGACAGCAATAACAGGTTTTGTACTTTTTATCATAGTATCTTTAGGTCCGAGCAAAATAAAATTTGCTCCGGCAGAATTAACAATAGCACATAAGCCCATTACTTTTTGGTAAGTTACATCACTATATGAAAATGCACAGTCATCAACATTAAGGTCTTTAATTAATTTTGTAAGATCTTTTTCCGGATAAATCGGGATACCATCAGGGTATAAATTACCTGCCAATTCAGACGGATATTTTCTTCCGTCAATATCTGGGATTTGAGCAGCAGTAAATGCTACCACATTGTAATTGTCATTTCCCCGATAATATCTATTAAAATTATGGAAATCTCTTCCAGCAGCACCAATAATAATTACATTTTTTTTCCTCATTAGTTTCCTTTTTTAATTAATTTATAATTATTTTTATTTTGTGCAAAGGTATATTTTTAAATTTTTTTTACAAGAAATAGTTTTTTAATTTTTTTAACAATTTTTTAAAAGATAGTATATTATTTTTTTTTTAATAAAAAAGTATTAATTTTGCACTCCGAAATTTTAAAGATAATTTAAATATGAAAAAAGATATACATCCGAAAAATTACAGACTCGTTGTTTTTAAAGATATGTCAAATGATTATGCATTTATTTCAAAATCAACCGTTAAAACAAGAGAAACAATTACATGGGAAGATGGAAAAGATTACCCTTTGGTGAAACTTGAAATATCTCATACTTCTCATCCTTTTTATACTGGTAAAATGAAATTTGTTGACACAGCAGGCCGTGTTGACAAGTTTAAAAGCAGGTATCAAAAGCATCTTGATAAGAAAAAATAGATTGAGTAATAAAATATTATCTTTCATAATAAAGCCCTTAAAAATTCATAAAGGGCTTTTTATTTTTTTAATAATTAAATCAATTATTTAATGAATTATATCCTTTTTGATGATCAGATTAGAAGCAACTTGCTGCCATTAACATACATGAGACCTGTCGCTGATATTAGGTTTGGAATATTGACTATTCGCGAAAAATGGGAAAAATTATTAAAAACCAAAATATCAACTTTAACAGAAAATTATTTAAGTGTAAAATATCCTATTATTAAAGAGTCAGATAATATCTTAATTAATGGTTCTGTTTGTCCAAATAAAGAATTAATAAGACAGGTTAAATTTCTTCAAACTAATGAAGCCCTTGTTTGTGATGATGTTATTATTGCATTACATGTCAGTGCCGAAGATCTGGAAATAATAAGTGATATAGATATTAAAGGGATAAAAGAAATTGAGACCAATACAAAACCCATAAAAATTAATAATTTATGGGATATTTTTTCAAAAAATAAAGAAGCTATTATTGATGATTTTAATCTTATTACTAATAATAGAAAATCGCAAAAGTTAAGCGAGACTAACAGAATAATTGAAGAAGAAAATATTTTTGTTGAAAAGGGTGCAAAAGTAGAGTTTGCTACATTAAATGCTTCAACAGGACCAATATATATTGGAAAGGATGCTGAAATAATGGAAGGAAGTGTTGTAAGAGGTCCTTTTGCATTGTGTGAAAATGCGGTTTTAAAAATGTCTGCAAAAATTTATGGTCCAACAACCATTGGTCCTTATTCAAAAGTTGGTGGAGAAGTTAATAATTCGGTTTTCTTTGGTTATTCCAATAAAGCACACGATGGATTTCTCGGTCAATCTGTTATTGCCGAATGGTGTAATCTCGGTGCTGATACAAATTCTTCTAATCTGAATAACTCTTATTATAATGTTAAATTATGGAGTTATCCACAACAAACATTTATTGATACAGGCCTCCAATTTTGTGGATTGATCATGGGCGACCACTCAAAATGTGGTATTAATACTATGTTTAATACAGGTACAATTATTGGTGTTAATTCAAATATTTTTGGACCGGGTTATCAACGAAATTTTGTATCCTCTTTTTTATTAGGTGGAACAACAGGGTTTTCAAATTTTAATATTAATAAAGCCATTAAAGTAGCACAATCCGTATATAAAAGAAGAAACCTGGAATTTAATGATATTGAGAAGGATATTTTATTAAATGTTTATGAACTGACTTTAGAGAACAGAAATTTATAAGTTCAGTAAAAAAAATTAACAAATTGCCAACTTTTTCCACATTCATTTTGTCTTAATAATATAATTATGGATTTTGCTTTTGAACCAATATTAAATATTTCTGATATTATTGATAATGAAACTGAGTTTATTCCTTTACTCTCTTCAGAGGATGAGGAACAGATGATAGCAGAGAAAGTTCCTGAAGTTTTGCCAATCTTACCTTTGCGAAATACTGTTTTGTTCCCCGGTGTTGTAATTCCAATTACTGTTGGAAGAGATAAATCAATAAATCTGATAAAAGAATCATATAGGGGGGATAAGAAAATAGGTGTTGTAGCTCAAAAAGATCTTGAGATTGAGGATCCGAAATTTAATGACCTTTACAAAGTCGGAACACTTGCTCATATTATTAAAATATTGCAAATGCCCGATGGAAGTACAACCGCAATAATACAGGGCAAAAAAAGATTTTATCTACAGGAACTCATTCAGGAAGAACCTTTTTTTATTGCAAGAGTTACACAGTTTAAAAGCATTGATAATCCTACAAAAAATAATAAATTTAAGGCTTTAATATCATCTTTAAAAGACATTTCAATTCAGATTATTGAGTACTCACCAAATATCCCTTCTGATGCTGCTTTTGCTATAAAAAATATTGAAAGCCCTGTTTTTTTAATAAATTTTGTTTCAGCTAACTTGAATATTAATATTATTGAAAAACAAAAGTTACTTGAAATTCCTGATTTGGTAGAACGTGCAAATATGGTGCTTGTTTCTCTTACAAAAGAGTTGCAAATGCTTAAATTAAAAAACCAAATTCAGAATAAAGTAAAAACCGACCTTGATAAGCAACAAAAAGATTATTTGCTTCACCAGCAATTAAAAACAATACAGGAAGAGTTAGGTGATAAGCCGGGTGAACAGGAAATAGGTTATTTGAGAAAAAGATCAAAAAAGAAAAAGTGGGCTAAAAATGTTGCTGAAATTTTTGAAAAGGAATTAAACAAATTACAGCGAATGAATCCGGCAGCAGCCGAATATTCATTACAATTGAATTATCTTGAAATTTTAGTGGAATTGCCATGGAATGAATATACAAAAGATAATTTTGATTTGAAAAGAGCACAAAGAATTCTTGACAGAGACCATTACGGATTAGATAAAGTTAAGGAAAGAATAATTGAACATTTGGCAGTTGTTAAATTAAAAAATGACATGAAATCACCTATTATATGTCTTGTTGGTCCTCCCGGTGTTGGTAAAACATCTTTAGGAAGGTCAATTGCTCATGCTATTGGAAGAAAATATATTAGAATGTCATTAGGAGGATTAAGAGATGAAGCCGAATTACGAGGACATAGGAAAACTTATATAGGTGCTATGCCCGGTAGAATTATTCAAAATATTAGAAAGATAAAAACTTCAAATCCTGTTTTTGTACTTGATGAAATTGATAAAGTAAGCGGAAATAATATAAGCGGTGACCCACAGGCTGCTCTCTTAGAAATTCTTGACCCTGAACAGAACTTTGGTTTTTATGACAATTATCTTGAAATTGAATATGATTTATCAAAAGTAATGTTCATTGCTACTGCAAATATTCTCAGTACTGTTCATCCTGCTTTGCAAGACAGGATGGAAATAATTGATCTGAGCGGATATCTTATTGAAGAAAAAATTGAGATAGCAAGAAAACATCTTGTACCAAAACAATTTAAAGAACATGGAATTAAAAAAGCCCAAATATCATTTTCTAAAAATAATATTGAAAAAATAATTGAAGATTATACACGTGAAGCAGGAGTTCGTAAATTAGAAAAAAATATTGCAAAAATTATCAGAAATAAGGCAAAATTCATTGTGATGGAAGAGGAATATAATAAAAGAATCAATGATGAAGATTTGTTAAAAATAATGGGTCCGCCACAGTTTCAAAGAGATAAGAATATTTTGAATAATATTCCGGGAGTGGTTATTGGTTTAGCATGGACTTTTGTTGGAGGTGAAATAATATTTATAGAAGTAAGCCTAAGTAAAGGTAAAGGAAATCTTACCTTAACAGGAAATCTTGGTGATGTTATGAAGGAATCCGCTACAATTGCTTATGAATATTTAAAATCTCACGCATCAATATTGGATTTAAACCCTGATATTTTTCAAAAATGGAATGTTCATATTCATGTTCCTGAAGGTGCCACTCCAAAAGATGGTCCTTCTGCAGGTATTACAATGTTTACGGCTCTAACATCAGCATTTACTCAACGAAAGGCAAAGTCAAAGATAGCAATGACAGGTGAAATTACTTTAAGAGGAAAAGTATTGCCTGTTGGTGGAATTAAAGAAAAAATTCTTGCAGCTAAAAGGGCAAAAATTAAAGATGTTATTATTTCTATTGAAAATAAAAAAGATATTAATGATATAAGACCTGATTATATTTCAGGATTGAACTTACATTATATTGATGAGATGATTGATATTGTTGATATTGCCTTACATAAAGAAAAAGTAAAAAATCCTATCAAATTTAATTAGTGCTTGCACGAAAAACGTGTATATATCGTTTCGAGGCTATGAGCAGTGCGGGGTTTTATTACTATAATCTTCAAACGTTCCCCGATGTTTATTTATGTTCATATTTTCATATTATGAGCTCACCCCGCATTGCTTATGAACCTCTGTTATCTTCTGGTCTTTTTCATTTATCTTTTTTTGAATATTGAATATCAAACACCGATTAACGATTTTTGATTTATTTATGATTGAATAATTATTAGATTGTAATTTTATAGCCAATTTTTATGTTATCACAATTTGTGATAAGCTTATTGGTAAATATAATCAAAAATAAAAAACAAATCCACCTCAAAGTGGATTTGTTATAAATAACAGTTCTATAAGCGGGATTCTGTTCCCGAAAAAATTCGGGATTCTATCATTTATCTATGACTTAGGTCGCCCTAAGCCTTTAACGACCTACCCCCCGGTATCGGACGAGCAGCCCTCAAACCCCGGTGTATTTGGTCTTTCAACCCATAAGGTTTACCCTTCCGAAATGTTACCACTTCGAAACGTGAGCTCTTACCTCACATTTTCACCCTTACCGTTTCCGAAAAATCGGAACTTAGGCGGTTATTTTCTGCGGCACTATCTGTACTCCCGAAAATTCAGAAGTCCTTCCTGTTAGGAAGTATGGTGCTCTGTGTTGTCCCGACTTTCCTTCCCGGCATAAACAAA
>JAIOSH010000517.1 GCA_021107685.1 Bacteroidales bacterium
AAGGCACAAAGCCACCAAGAATCACAAAAAAAAATATTAGTGAACCTTTGAGTCTTGGTGTCTTTGTGGCAATTAGAAAAGTTAGCCACTAGGCTCTAAGCCTCAAAGAAACACTAAAAATAAAAACAAAATGGATAATAATAAAAAATTTGAGCCTTTACCTGCTGAACTGGAAATTATCGGAAAAAAAATAGTTGATGCAGCATATACTGTACACAAGAATTTAGGACCCGGATTACTTGAAAAAGTTTATGAAATTTGTTTCTGTCATGAATTGGAAAAGCGGGGATTGAAGTATCAACGCCAACTTGATATTCCGGTAGTATATGACGGATTGACTTTTGATGAAGGTTTACGTTTAGATGTTTTAGTTGAAGATAAAGTAATTTGTGAACTTAAAGCACTTGAAACAGTAAATCCCGTTTGGAAAGCACAAATATTAAGTCATTTAAAAATCACAGGAAAGCGTTTAGGCTATTTGATAAATTTTAATGTACCATTAATGAAAAATGGAATCAACAGATTCATAATATAATATTAGTGAACCTTTGGGTCTTGGTGTCTTCGTGGCAAAAGAATATCCTGCCACAAAGGCACAAAGCCACCAAGAATCACAAAAAAAAATATTAGTGAACCTTTGAGTCTTGGTGTCTTTGTAGAAATTAAAAAAAGATAGCCACCAAGTCAGAAAGACTCAAAGAAACACAAAGAGGAAAATCTCCGCCATAATTTATTTTAGTAATAATTTATATATCATGTTGGATAACAATTTTATAACAATCAATAGACAATAATCAATTATCAATAAAAAATCGCTGAGTACTCGAAAAGAAATTTGGTCTTCTTCCGAATTTCTAATTTCAAGTTTCTAATTTCATCAAATTATCAAAATTACTGAGTTCAGAAACTGATTATTTTAATAAAGTAACAGAACCTTTAATGGTACGTTTTACCAAACCTTTTAAAGTAATTTCATTAACTTCACAAACAAAATAATATACTCCTTCATTACAATCATTATTATTTGACTTGTCTTTACCATCCCAATTAAAATACGGATCAGTTGTTTCATATACTATCACACCCCAACGGTTGAAAAGAGAAAGCTTAATTTGTTCAACAGAGCCTATTGATTCGGGAAATGCTTTAAATACATCATTTTTGCCATCATTATTCGGAGTAAAAATATTAGGTAATTTATAGATAAGACAAACATCATTATTGATACAAACAATATTACTATACTGACTTTCATTTCCAATTGAGTCAACAGCACTAATAGCATAGCAACCCACGATTCTCGGGGGAACGCTTTCATGAATATAAAATGTTTGATTTGTTGAAGCAATTCGAATAAAATCCTCATCAGTTCCTATAGAATAATAAACATTGTATTCTAAATCCTCAATTTTACAAGTATCGGGATAAATCCATGATAATTCATTATTTAGCATCTCGCAATTAGTTGAAACAGTCAATACAGGAGAACATGGTGGTACATTATCAATTGGCACTGCACATTTAATTTGTGAGAAATTAATTATCGGGTCAATCAAACCCGGAGCAGAATATTTTCCTATGCTTTTTATTTTATAACAATATTCATTGCCATTAACAAGTCCAGTATCATTAAAAGCAGGAATTAGTGATAATCCTATTGAATCGAATAATAATGTCTCAGGGTTTTGCCTATAAATAATATATTGTTCATTTATCCAGGGAACATTAGTATTCCATGATAATTGTAATTCCCTATCGGTTTCGTATATTGATATGAACATAGATGAAGCTACCTGTGTAGAGCCAATCAGGAAATAATTTCCCGGTTCATCATTATAAAGATCAATTCTATAGTTATAAGAAAATTTTTCAGTATTTAAAAGAGTATCTGTATATGTTGTATCATTTAATTCAGTATATGTTTTAATTAATTCAAAATCAGTGCTACCTAAACCTTCCGAACGATAAAGTAAATATTTAAAAGGTCCCGGTGTTTGAATAGTATCCAATTCAGTTGGTTTTGACCATGCAATATAAGACGAACCGGTATTTTCGTCAGTAGAATTTATACTTACATTTGTTATAATCGGAATATCTTTTTTTAAAGTTGTACAAATTTCTAAAGATGCATAACTTTCAGCTCCATCAGGGAAATAAGCAATAATCATATAACAATAATCTATACCATGAATTAAACCATTTCCATTATTATTATCAATAAAAGATGTAATATTAATATCCGGTATTTCTTTAATTAGTGTATAACCTGTATAAGAAGGAACTCCTGTTTCGCAATAACCGGGGAAAAAGCCATAATAACTGTTATTTCTATAAATTTTATAACCTGATGCATTATTACAGATAGTTTTATCCCATGATACTTCAATAGTATTTCCTAATGGAGTGGTTGTCAGATTTTCAGGGGCAGGTCCTATAATTGTAATATTAACGGTTTTATAATCAATAAGGCTTATAGGAATACTATTGTCAACGGCTTTAAAATAAGCCTGGTATGGATATTTTTGAACATGAGTACAAAGTGTTTGCCAAAAAAATGTTGTAGTATCAGCACCTATTCCAAAAGCAGGGTCAGGGATAATATATGCTGAATCGTGGTTCAGAACTAATGGACCGCCCGTAGCTGTGAGTGTAATCAAATCAAGGTCAGGATCCAATGCTATAACATCGAAAGTTAATAATGAACCTGCTTCTATACATGTATCGGAAATTGAATGTATCTCCGGTGGGTAATTATCACAGGCATTAATAAGAATTTGCATATCTCGTGTAACAAAACCTATTCTTTGACCTTTTCTCCATTCTTCAATCAAAAAAGCAACATTATATTCTCCCTGTAGAACAGGGCTGTCCCAATACAAATCGCCGGTTTTACTGTTTAATGTAAATATATTGCTTGTCATTGGCAGGGTATAACCGGGAATAGGAAGACCACCGGCACCTTTGCAATCGACAAATCTGTAGGAAAGACTATCGCCATCAATATCATAAGCTCCCGGATTATGGATATATTTCCTGTTAACACATCCGTAATCTATAGGTGGGTTTAATAATACCGGAGAGCTATTTTCTCCGAGGAATGGATGTATTACAAGTTCAGTTTCAACATAAATTGGAATATTAACCGAATTTGGAATATTAATGACACCATGGTTGCGGTTTGGGTCTTCCATAGAAATAATAAATGTTGCAGGTCCGGGGTAAGTATGCGTACCAACATAAACATTACGCCTTATATCATTAGGATAATCTATCATTTCTATTCGTAGAAGAATACTTGAAGTTTCATCTCCCCATTTAATTTCTAACTCGGGTCTGTCGGCAAGGCTTGGAGAATAAGTATATGTAATAATAGTCACCTCAAAAGTTAAACCCGATATATGACGATAAGTAATTTCAGCCGCCCTTTCGTGAGTAGCAAAAACAGCAATGTATATAAGGCATAATAATATACAAAATATTAATTTCTTCATTTTAATATTAATCTTTTAAAAAATCACAATTCAAAATTACTAAAATAAAAACAATTTGGCTTATATATTAAATATTTTTTATTTTTTCTTATACGAAAATTTACGGCTAAATAATATTTTGAGGTGCTGGGGAATATAATAATTTGATTATTTTTATAGCATCTTCTTTAAGTTTTGTTTTCTTTCGATTGGAAAAGATAAAAAGAAGTTCACACAATCCGCAGAGCGGA
>JAIOSH010000435.1 GCA_021107685.1 Bacteroidales bacterium
AAACAGTATAAAAATCAACTGCACCATTAGGCTCAAAAGTATGAGTAACTTCCTGTCCTGTTGCATAAGTTCCGTCACCAAAATCCCATGAATAATCTGCCGACGCTTGTGGTATAACCTCACCTGTAAAAGTAAAAGTAAGGTTATCTATAGTTGTATAAGTGAAAAAGTTTTCGCAATCAGGGATAGTATCATCACAAATAACAAAATCAGCAATTATGTTCATATTATTTGGACTCCATGACAATGTCTGGCTATGATACAGTTGTTCACAGTCATAAGTGCCTATTTCTGCCTCTCCCTGTGAGCTAACAGCAACAGAATCAACATAAAATCCATTATTATCTGTATAAACAAAGTTATTATACATATAGCCGCCATCTTGAATTGTAATGGAAACTTCGTGATCAATAATTGGGGCACCATTTACATCGTTTGTAATATGCCCGCTTATTGTCAGTAACGTTTGTGCATTTGCCAGCATTAAGCCTGCAAAAAAGAATAACACAATAAAAATTTTTCTTTTCATAATTTTATGGTTTTTAAATATTATTATTTTTATAAATTAATTAAATAGTAATAAAAAATGATGATTGCAATTTGATATATTACAATTTAATTTTCCATATTATTTATTTTAGTTAAACATTTATTTGATTCATACTTATTGCAAAAAATTTTGAAATATTTTTAATTAAAAATGATTTTCTATATACAAGACATAATTTTTTTAAAAGGTTGTCTGATAAAATAAAATATTTTTTATTTAATAAATTTTCTTTGTTCTGAAATACCATCAGATGAAATAACAGAAAGTATATAAACCCCACCAGGTAAGGAATTTACAGATAATGTTATAATATGCTCACCTTGATTTAAATTTTTATTATAGATAAGTATTTGTTGTCCAACAATATTTGATATTTTAAAAATAAAACCTGATGATGATATTAAATTGATTTTAATATTTAAATCCTTATTAACAGGATTTGGATAAATATTACCAATAGAATATAATGGATTTGTTAAATTTGTATTAATTCCTGTTGTATTTTCATAGATTTCTAATGTAATATTACTAACAGTCGGATTCCCTGAATTGAGATCAACAGTTACAGGATATGTGTATTTCCCGGTAGCTTCGGCATATAATTTATAAGTACCAAACTCCAGACCCGTAAAATTGAAATGTCCTTCATTATCAGTATAACAATATGTTAAAGGATTGTTATTAATATCCATTAATAAAATCTCAACATGAGAAACAGAATTACCAATATCCGATAGAGTATCATCGCTTAAAACAATATAACCGTAAATATTTCCTTGTCCTGTATTGGGTACTTGGGTTGGTATTAAATAAGTATCTGAATAATAATAATTGCTATCAGATAATGAGATTATGTCAGCATTTTGCCAAATAGATGCATTAGTATGATATGCAGGGAGATATTGTTCGTAATTTGTTGAATTAGGAGTAAGCTCTACTTTTATTATATAATTACCTTCTCTTATTTGAGAAAACCAATAATACCCATATTCATAAAATTTTAATGTATCAATTGGAACGAGTTTATTATCAGAGTATATTTTATATAAATATGTTAATGCTGTGTCGCCGGTATTAAAGGGATTGTTAATAGGTTTATCACCAATAAAAGCAAGTCCACCCAAATTATAATACTGAGGTGTTGTTATTTCTTTACAAATACTATCGTAACAAGTGCTTCCGGGAGAATAATTAGTCATGATCATAAGGCATACATCATAAGTTCCTGAATTTTCATATTGATGCTCAGGATTTTGTTCGTAAGAGTTATTACCATCGCCAAAATCCCAATACCAGGAAACAGGATAACCAATAGAATTATCAAAAAAATAATAATTATTAGTTAAATTTGAAGTTGTATCAAGAACAGCCTGAAAATCAGCCTGACACCCCGGGATACCTTCAATTATTATTAAATCACAAAATGTGTCTTCACACCCGGTAAAATCATTTCCAACAGTAAGGCAGACAGTATATTCGCCGGGTTCTTCATAAGTATGAACAGGATTCTGAAGTTCAGAAATATGTCCATCGCCAAAATCCCAGAACCAATAAGTAATATCTCCAATTGACAGATCAATAAAATGATAAATAAATTGGTTATTACTATCGGGATAAGCATAAAAATCGGCTTGACAAATGTTTTGTTTAATATAAACATCCTGGCACGAAACAGCTTCGCAAGTATCACTATTGTTGTAATAAGATATAGTAGTTAAACAAACGGTATAAAAATCGACAGCACCATTAGGCTCAAAAGTGTGAGTAACTTCCTGTCCGGTAGCAATAGCTCCATCTCCAAAATCCCAAGTATAATCAGTTGGATCCTGGGGTATTACTTCTCCGAAAAATGTAAATGTAAGGCTATCACTTGTTATATAAGTGAAAAAATTTTCGCAACCAGGGATACTATCACAAATAATAAAATCGGCAGTTAAGTACATATTATAAGGATCCCAGGATAATAACTGGTTATGATACTGTTGTTCACAATCATAAGTACCCACTTCTAATATTCCCTGTGTGAGATAATCCGGTAAAATAATCTCGTCAAAATAATATCCATTATCATCAGTAAAAATTATATTATAGTAACCGAAATTAGCACCTGCACTATCAATAATAATATACATTTCATGATTTATAACAGGTACGCCGGTTTCAATATTAGTAACCATTCCATCAATAAATAATATGTTATTACCTGGATTTCCAATATAAACATCCTGACAGGAAAAAGCTTCACAAGGAACAATACCACCAATGTAAGATATTGTAGTTAAACAAACAGTATAAAAATCAACAGTACCATTAGGCTCAAAAGTATGGGTAACTTCCTGTCCTGTATCTGTTGTTCCGTCACCGAAATCCCATATATAACTTGCTGAATCCGGAGGTATTACTTCACCTATAAAGGTAAATGTAAGGCTATCACCTGTTACATAAGTGAAAAAATTTTCGCAATCAGGGATAGTATCATCACAAATAACAAAATCAGCAGTTAAATACATATTATTCGTATCCCAGGATAATAACTGCTTATGATACTGTTGTTCACAATCATAAGTACCCACTTCTAATATTCCCTGTGTAATGCTAGCAGGTATTAAAATTTCATCAAAATAATATCCATTATCATCAGTAAGTACAATATTATAATAACTGAAGTTAATACCTACACTATCAATTATAATATGCATTTCATGGTTTACAACCGGTTCACCACTTACTATATTAGTTACTAAACCGTCAATGTGAAGCATATCCTGTGATCTAACAAGTACTGTACTTATCAGCAAGATTATAATTAATAAAATTTTTCTGAGATTATGTGAGATTATATTTTTCATTTTTATACTTTTTAAATTAATAATCCAAAATATATTAAAGATTAAATAAGAGTCCTGTTCTTAAACCTAAAGAATAGGGTGATTTTGTTGAGGTTTTACTCTTTTCATATATTGATTTTATATAATAATTATATTTGGGTTCAATATTTATGCTAAGCTTTTTTCCTATGCGATAAGATATAGCTATGCTTGCTGACAATTGCCAGTTGGTTTTAATTCTTTTTGAAGAATTATTATCTATACTTATCCACAGTGCATTTTTATTTGTATATTTTACTTCCGGCTCCTTTTCATGTATTAGTATTGATAATACAGGACCACCTTTTACATTACAGGAGATTCTTTTATAATCAAATATATTATATCCAAGGTTGAGAGGTATTTGTAAATATGTGTAAAGATTATTAGTTTGTGAATTATCAGCATATTTAACAGAATCATAAATGTTTTCAATAGAAGTATTAAAAATCGGCATACCTGTTTCAGGATCAATTGTAAATGAATTAACTTCATAATAGAAACCAATGCTATCGTATTGCTCATAATTAATTGTATAATCTCCATTATCTTCTGAAAACGAAATACCAACACCGGACTGTAAGAAGAAAATATCAGAATAATGATAAATAGTACTTATATCAAAAGTATAGGCACTCTTGTTAGGTTTGGAATCTACCTGGTAATTAATAATTTCAGGAGTAAAAAATATGCCGAAGGATAGTTTTGCTTTTTTTCCATAATCATCTCTTAGCCGCATATTAAGATGATTTTGACTTGTTCGCTTGTTTATAGAATTATATTTAATACTTTTTTCTGATGAAAGATTTAACAAAAGGAAATCATACTTTAAATAAATAGGATTTAACCGATTAATATTTTCACTAAATAATCTTTCATTTAAATCATAAGTTTTTTCATTTGTTTGTTCAATGTAATTAGTTTTATTTATAATTTTATTTTCATGTTGTTTGGGATTATTATTAGTTACTGATGTGCTTTCAGCTTGTATTTTTGGTGTTGTAGTATTAATATTTTCAACTTTATTAATATTAGAGTTAATAATTTCTTTATTTTTTGAAGCAACATCATATTCTGTATGAATTTGTTTGTTTATAGCTGTTTCAGATAAAAATTCATCAGTAATTACAGAAGGATTGTTTAGCTCACTTAATGAATAAACAATGACTCCGGTAACAATTATACTTATAAATATAAAAATAGTTATATTTGTAAATAAATTAGAAAAATTTAAATTTCTAATATCATATAACAATAGTTTTCTAACTATTCCTTTCCAAACATTTACAGATGGCTCTTTAGTGTAACCTTCAAGCGACCCTCTTAAAATGTCATCAGTTTTATTATCATCTTTCATAATTTGATGATTTTATTATCATTAAAGAGTTTGATATTCAGGCTCTTTAATTGATTTATTATTTATTTGAACTAATTTTTTCTTTAATAATCTTCTTGCTTTTAATAATTGTGATTTTGATGTATTTACAGAAATATTTAACATTTGTGCAATTTCTTTATGGCTATGTCTTTCAAATACAAAAAGGTTTAGAATCATTTTGTATCCTTGAGGTAAATTTTGGATAACTTTTATTAAAACTTCAGGAGAAATCTCTTCATTTATATTGTTTTCTTCGTTATCATCAATAAAAAAATTATTTTCAATTTCTTCAATATCCGTGTGATGATAATGTTTAAGATTTTTTTTATAATTATTTAAAGCAGTATTTATCATAATTTTTTTTATCCAACCTTCAAAAGAACCTTTTTTTCTGAAATTTTTAATATTAGTAAAAATTTTTATAAAACTTTCTTGTAAAACATCTTCGGCTTCAGCCTGATTTTTAGTATATCTCATGCAGATACCCAGCATGGTTGGAGCATACTTTTTATAAAGTATATTCTGTGCACGCCTTTTACCTGCTTTACAGCCATCAATTATTTTATCTTCTGCAATCATCAAATATCATTACTAATAATAAGACATCAAATTATTATAAAAGTTGCCTGAAAAATGTAAATTAATTTTTTAAGATATTTTTAATAAGATGTGGCACAAAATCAAAATCACTTTTTCTAAACCTGATAATATCCCAAACAGGCATTTTAACAACCTTGGCATAAACAAAAAGGCCAATCACTGTTAAAAATGTATAACTGACATTTGTCGCCATTGCTGCTCCCAGTCCACCAAAATCAGGGATCCACATATAATTAAAAATAATGTTTATGATAAGTGCAGGAATAGCAACAAACATAAAAACATAAGGTTTGCCAATCCCCGCCAAACGAGTGCCCATAACTTTTGCAAGTATCAGCATTAAAATGCCGGGTAAAATATATTGAACAATTTCAACACTTTGTACCCAGGCTTTTCCATAAAGTAGAGGAACAAGAAAAGGGGCAATAA
>JAIOSH010000125.1 GCA_021107685.1 Bacteroidales bacterium
CAAACCTTTGACATTCCCAGGTCTCCCCCGATAAAAGCTGCTCCTGAAAGATTAAGAACATCCGCTATACCTTTAGAAAAATTTTCAATATAACTATGGTCCCAGTTTTTAGATACCTGTACACTATGTGCATAAAATTTTGGTGTTCCTCCACTGGCAAGAATATCACTGATAGTACAAACAGCCATATTCCAGCCAAGCATATAGGGGTCATCATCTCTCAACATATCTTCACCGGAAAACTCATCTGTGGTGAACAGCATTTGCTTTGAACCAAAATCTATGATCTCAGCATCCGATTCAAAAAAGTCATTTATATGCTGACTACTTTTTGGCAGTTGACTCAGAAAATTATTGATTATTTTTTTTTCTTTGTTCATATTCTAAGCATGTTGAAAGTAACTTGCAATATCACATCCACTAAAAAACTATTAATTTGGGGATTAAAGTAACAACTTCTATGATAAAAACAATCACAGAAATTACTCACTAACTTTTGATGGTCTCCTCATCCACCTCCAATGTGTAAAAAAGAGTACAAGACAAATTATTAACAGAAGGCTGTTAACAATTATACTCTGGGTAGTTTTATGTTTTGCAGACTGAATTCTGTCATCTTTTGCTGCATTATACATGGCACGAAGGGTAACTTCATCCGGTATATAAGCCTGTTCCTTTTCACCTGACTTTAATATGTCCATTTTATAATTCTCAAAGGATGCAAGACTTGGAGCTTTTGGATCAACCCTTTGCGCATGCATTGGATCACCGAGGTCGATAATTGCATCTACCAGTGATGTTACAGAAATAAGTATTGTTATCACTGCTACAAGACATACGGCATAACCGTATATCATAGGGATTTTGTTTTGTTTTTCCATGATGTTAAGTTTTTAAATTAATTAATATTCATTGGTTTACATTTATTAATGCTGTAAATATAATAAAATTAAGAAGCGAAATCAAATTTATGATAAGTATTATTTTGAATTTCGTTTGTGCTGATGTTTTATTTTAAACCAAAATTAAATTAAATTTAATGGATAGCAAAACGGAAAATTGCAAAGCCAAAATAAAAATTTGCAAAATCTATTTATAAATGAAGATTCGGCTTTGTAACACTAATATTTTATGCAAATCATTTTTACCGGCTCTTGAGATTTAGTAAATCCTGTAAATATTTACTTAATAAAAATGGATTTTTGCAAGAATTTGTTTTACTTTTGACTGCAAATATAGGCACATGGAAACACAAAAGTATCTTTTTCAGCAGATTAAGGAGAGTCTCCCAAATCATTTATCATTAGTTGATGAAATTTCCGAATTGTTAAAAATTAGCTATGATAGCGCCTATCGTAGGATAAGAGGCGAAAAAGCAATAACTATTGATGAAATGCAAACACTCTGTAAACACTTTGGAATTTCTGCCGACTCATTATTTAATATTAAAAGCGGAAATGTGGTATTCAAAGACATTAATATTGAACATGATGGCATTAGTATTAAGGACTGGTTAATAAGTATTTCTGATGATTTGAAAAAAATTCTTTCTTCTAAAGAAAAAAAAATAATTTATGCCGCAAAAGACCCCCCTTTTTTCCATTATTTTCAATTTCCGGAATTAGCTGCATTCAGAATATTTTTATGGGAAAAAACCTTATTACAATTACCTCAATATGAAGATAAAAAGTTTTCACTAAAAAATTATAATGAAGAAATCCAAAAAATCGGTGAAAAAATTTTGGCAAAATACATCAAGATTCCAACTATTGAAATATGGAATGAAGATACTTTTAACATTACTTTCAAGCAAATTGAGTATTATTGGATTTCCGGATTATTTGAAAATAAAGATGATATTTATATATTATGTGATAAACTGTACCTTTGGATACAACATATCAGGAAACAGGCAGAATATGGTTTTAAATATCTATACGGTACAGATCCCAAAGGAGTAGAAAATTCGTTTCAGTTCTATGAAAATGAAGTCGTATTGAATGACAATACAATTTTAGTAAGAACGAATAAGATTGTAGTTACTTACATAACATATAACGTATTAAGTCTTTTAATAACAACAAATCCTTTTTTCTGTAACAGAATAGAACATTATCTTAGAGGCTTGCTGAGAAAATCTATACTAATAAGTTCGGTCAATGCAAAAGAACGAAACAGGTTTTTTAATAAACTCCTTGAAAAAATTGAACACTTTAAGAAAACTATTGATTAAAATTCTAATTAAACAAAAAATGGCATTGCCGTAACAGTATTCTCGTTATCAAGAAAACACTCTATTCCTTCATTTTCAAGTTCTGACATTGCGGGATATGCTTCAGCAGGATACATATAAGTATATATCGTAACAAGATTGTCTGTTATGGGTATAATTTTTAAATTTTATTAGAATATTAGTTTTTTTTGCAATACCTATGTACAACTTGGGGTACTCCATTGCTCATCACCTTTTTTTAACTGCCTTTTTCACAAATTTACCTTCAGTAGTATTAAGTATGATATAATATATACCACTTGGAATATCATTAGTATTGAATTGAAATGTATGATAACCTTTGCTGATTATATTGTTTGTTAATTCTTTAATCTTTTTTCCATAAATATCATAAACTGTCAATTTTACATGACCTGTAGTTTTATTATTGAAGCTGATATTTGTAAATTTATTGAAAGGATTGGGATAATTTATAAAATGTGTAGTATTTTCGGAATATTCCTGAATTGTTGATGAATTATCACCAATAAATATACTATCAATAAAGATACCATTACCGCCATTGGATAAACCTACAAAAGCGAGTTGAAATTCACTGGATAAATCATTCAGGAAAAGTTCAATATTAGTCCATTCATCTGTTGCAGTAAATGGTCCTGCAAGCAATATCCAATCGGAGAACTCTTTATAATAAACATTCAATTCATCTGATAATTCATTATTGCTTGGGCATTGATACCAAAAATTTAAATATATTTGTGTAGTATTAAAAATATTAATTGGAGGAGAATATAATCTTGCGATATTACCATTTATTAAAGAGTAATTTCCTGCACATTGAACTCCTTCATAAGCTATGGTATCTGTTAATTCCCATTCATCCAATCCATAATCAACTTCGGAAGACCATACAATACATGGGTTTTCAAAATTTTCTATATAAGGCAATTCTATTAATATTGGTACACATGCATAAATAATATTGGAAGGTTCGGATTCGCCGTCAGGATTGGAATAAACTGCTGTTACATACCATTCATTCATATAAATAAAATCCAAAGTGTCGGGATATTGAGTTTGGGTTGTGCTGCCTTTTAGTAAACCATTCCTGAAAATATTATAATATGACAAATCTTTGGCTGGTGCATTCCATGTCAGATTAACGATATTATTGTTAATATTTGCCTGAAGGTTGGTTGGAGAAGGGAAGTTATATGAAAAAGGAGTTTCATAAATTTCATATCCATATTTGCTTCTACCTCCATAAAGATATTCTTTATATTTAGCATCAGGATACATACCGATTTCAGCAACTTCATTCAGGTTATAGCCGTTAGAGACTTCAACTACTTTGCTTTGTGTGTAAATATATTTTCCGTCATAAATAATTTCCTTACCGTAAAAATAATTAGTATTCCATATTAGTTCATCCTTTTTATGTAGTTCATCATTATTAAAAAGAAAGGTAACAAGACCTTTTCTTACACTAAGGTAAATATTAGGAAAATTAAGAACTATATCTTTAATCCAATACAAATCATAGTCTATAAGATCAAATTCGGTTATGAATTCAAAGTTTGGAAAATTTTCAATATTGAATACTCTTATGCGAGGCTTATGATTATAATTATCTTCCCATGTCTGTGCCTGAAATACATAATTTTCATGAACAGCAATCTGATCTCCCGGATAAGAAAAAAAAGTTACTTCAACAGGTGATGTCGGATTAGAAATATCAAACACACGGATACCATCTTCATGTTCGGTAGTAAAAAGTAAATTATCTTTGAAACAATAATCTGTAATAATTGATTCAACCGGCGAAATACTGGCAACTTCCGATGGCAAATAAGGATTACTGACATTTATGATATGAATTATCCAGTCCTGTGAATTTTGTATGTATAAATAATTATTATGATATTCAATTCTATAAGTGCTTATTGACATATTCAACTTGCCAAGGTCAACAGGATTCATTGGGTCGGAAATATTAACAATTTGCAGACCATTATATTTCATATTCATATATGCAAGATTATTATGAATACATATATTATATACAACATCGGTATGTTCATAATAATATTTTTTTTCAATTTGAGTAATATCGTTAATATCAAGAATCATCATGCCATTTCTGTAACCTCCGAGAAATGCCATGCCAGGTCGTGCTTTAATATCAACTATATCAGTATCCCATAAAAAATGGCTTATTTCTAATGGATTATAAATATCTGCCATATTATATACATACATCCCTATATCAAGTCCGACAATCATAGTATCATTTATTAGTTCATAGCTAAAAGATTCTGATGGGAACCCAAAAGATGTGATATGATTGATTTCATAAGGGATAGATATATTATAAATTTTAAGCGAATCAGATAAACTCAGGAATATCTTATTATCATATATATCCATTTCATCTGCCCAAGGATCATAATAAGGTCCAATATCAATTGAAGCTATTTGATACGGAACTGTTGGATTACTGATATCATATCCTTTAATGAAGTGATTTCCACTAAAGCCCCATTGACAAAAAGCATAGAGTATATTATTGTTTATGCAAATATATCCTTCATTGTAATTTATCATTATTGTAGATAAGAGATCAGGACAATAAGGATCGGAAAAATTATAAATATAAACAGGGCCGTCAGAAGCTACTATTAGCAGTGAATCCTTAATAAGAAATTTATACGCTTTTTTGGAAGTTGTGCTTATATGCACAGGATTGACAGGGTCATTTAATGAATATACCTGGAAACAGAAATATCTGCCTAAAAGCAGTAATTCATTTTTAGTATCAACATGTATTGTATTGATCTCCCAATCTTCATATAGCATGATAGTATTGATCAATATGATATTGTTTATATCTGAAATATCAAGTATATGAATATTACGACCTGCATTAAAATAGGCGTAATTATCAAAGTATGCAACACTTCTGCATTCTCCTTCAAATTGTTTTATTAAATTGAAATTCTGGGAATATGAAATATTAATAAGAAATAATAAACAAAATAAATAAAATATTTTTTTCATTACTGTAATATTTTGAAATTAATAATATTTCAAAAGTAGTAAATTCAGAATAAAAAAGCAATATTTATTTCATTTTTTTTTAAGGGGGCTGTCTTAAAAGTGCAAAAAATATATTTTAATTATTGAATATTATTGATGTCAAATAAGATAGGTTTGTCATTAAAAAAATCATAAAGTGTTAATTTTCTCAATTCATAATAATTAATCCAATACGTCCTAAAAGTATTTAAATAATTACTTTTTGAATTATCTTTTTCCGATTGTGCAATATTAAGGTCGGTAATACTGATTTTTCCAATCAGATACCTTGCCTTGGAAATTTCATAGCTTTTTGCTGCAACTGTATCTGCTTTTGCAGCAATCACTAACTGGTCATACTGCATATTAAATCTCATCACATTTAAAAAAACTTCTTCTTCAAAATCAATACGTTCCTGTTCAACAGATGTTTTTATTAATTCTTGGTTTGATTCAGCCATTTTTATTTTTCCTTTTGCCAAACCCCAGTCGAGTATAGGAACATTTATTCCGAGTGAAAGCTGTTGTTGGTCAAGTGGATTTCTATATACATCCGGCACATTATCTGCGCTTTGAGTTAAACCAAAAACAGCATAAATGTCGGCATTAAACCTGTTTTCTAATTTTGCCCTGTTAACATCTCTTTCTGCTTCATAAATTCTTCTTTCAAAAGCTAAGGCATCCGACCTGTTTTTCGCGGCTTCTGAAATGGCTTTTTGCACTTCAACTTTAAATTGTTGAATATTAACAGGAGAAATCAATTCTATTTGAGCATCATCTTTAATTCTTAAAAAAGATTTTAACCTGAATAATCTGTTTTCTGCATTAAGATTAGCTTCTTCAACTGTTGCATTAGCCCTAAGAAAATTAAGTTCTAATTGTAATAGCTCATTTTCAGCAATTTTACCGAGATTAAACCTGCCAACAGCTATTTTGTACAATGTGTCGTAATTAGCCTGATTTACTAATGCGATTTTTTTTTGTATTTGAGCAATCAATAAATTAAAGAAGTGCTGTGTTGTTGTAATAGAAATTTGTTCAATATCTTCAATATATTTCTGACCGGCTTCCTGGTATTTGATAGGGTCAATCAGTTTGCTCCATTTATAAGGATTAAAATTAAAAATAGGTTGTGAATATCCAATATTTACAGGGGTTGACATATATGATGTAGTAGTTGAATCGCTGAAATTATCTAATCTTTCTAATCCTGAATTGATAAAAAATTGTCCGCCGGTTAATCCTAAAGTTTTGGAAAGGGATAAGTTCATTTGATTTTCAATATAACTTTGCTCAATGAATGTTTCGGTTCCATCCTCACGTGTATATTTGTTAATAGAACGATTTAGCATAGGTAAGGTGGCGTTAAAATCAAGCATTGGCATAAAAGTAGCTTTAAAAGTTTTATATTCCCAAAAACTGGCACGAAACCTGTGTTTTGCATTTAATGCGTCAGGAGACTGGTCTTTAGCAATATTGATGGCTTCTTCCAATGAGAGCAGTTTGATTTTTTCCTGACTTTGAACATTTTTAAAAAGGAATAATCCAGGAATTATTAAAAAAATTAAATACGATTTAAAGCGAAAAGATAATTTCATTTTATTGTCTTTTTGGGTTATTATTAAATTTAAATGTTTTGACACAAATTACACTAATTTTCACGAATTAATTAGTGTAATTCGTGTCTTTATATAAGTTTATGGACAAACACTAATCCCACATTTTGCGGGATTGTTCATATTGAAATGATGTCTATATCCCGCATAGCGGCTTCAATTCATAATTCATAACTCATAATTCATAACTCATAATTTATAACTCATAACTCATATAAGTTCTTAATCATGTCTTAACGATTCAACAGGATCCTGTTCCGAAGCTTTTTTTGCAGGCATATAGCCGAATAATATTCCGACTGAAGCTGACACACCAAAAGAAATAATTATGGATAAAAAAGATACTATTGTCAGGATACCGGTTATTTTCATAATTATTTTTGATAAAACTAATCCGAGCAAAATTCCTATCAATCCACCTGTAATGCTTATAAGAGTTGCTTCTGACAGGAACTGAAAAATTATATCTTTTTTTCTTGCTCCTGTAGCCATCCTGACACCTATTTCTCTTATTCTTTCCATTACGGAAGCCAGCATTATATTCATAATTCCTATACCGCCGACAATCAGCGAAATACTCGCAATAGCTCCGAGAACTATATTAAAGATATCTTTTGTTTTTTGTTCTTGCTTTAATAATAATTCAGGAACTTTTATTTCAAAGTTTTCAACATCAGCATGGCGTCTCTTTAGCATTTGTAAAATTATGCTTGATGTAGCAGTCAGTTTTTCGGATTCTTTTACCTGTACAACGATTTTATCTAATTGATTTAAATTTTTCCTTTCTTTGTCCTCGTCATCATTGTTTCTAATAGCTATTTCATTTATAACCGACCTGTCTTTGTATCGTAAAAGCAATGTTTGTATCGGTGCAAAAATATTTTTATTATATTCACTTATTCCCAAATCCTTGGTAGCACTTTGTGAAACATTCCTGCTTTCCAAAACACCAATTACTTTTAACCATATTTTACCACATTTAATATATTTTCCTATTGGATTATCCTTTGGAAAGAATTTAGATTTAATAGATTGTCCGATAATACATACAGGGCTTCCTGTTTCTAATTGTCTGTTATTAAACATAGCCCCTTCTTTTAAATTAAGATTAAAAATTTTGAAAAAATCCGGTGTAACTCCTGTAAGTCTTGCCGGGCTTCTAATACCATCTTTAATTATGTATGTATCATATATAACTTCAGGGCAGACATGTAAAATTGTGGGAATAATTTCTTTAATGCTTTCAGCGTCTTTTAGAGTTAGACCGGGAGAATATTTGTTTTTTGATAAATTGTTTTCATCCTCTTCTTCTAAGTTTTCTTTATCACTTGCAATTATTGGAGTAATAACAATATTATTGACCCCGACAAGTTTTATCTGATCAAGGATTTCCTGTTGAGCTCCTTTGCCTATTGCCATCATTGCAATTACTGCTGCAACACCAAAAATAATCCCCAGGGCAGTCAGAATTGAACGGGATTTATTTGCAAATACTGCTTCTAATGCAATATTTATAATTTGTAAATACCTTTCCAATTTTTTTGAATTTAATTATTATTTCGTTTTACTTTCTCTTTTGGATTTAGAATGTTTACCATGTTTGCCAAGCTTTTTATCTTCCGATTGAATTTTCTCAATAGTATCATTTTCAGATGTTTGTTTTTCTTCGGTTATTTTAAATTTTTCCACAATTTCAGGTTCTAATCTGGCAAGCCTGAAATTTTCAGCATTTTCGGGTGGCACTAAATAAATTTTATCATCTTCTTTTAATCCGGCTTTTATTATTATTTCGTTTTCATTAGTTTTACCAACTATTATTTCATGCTTTTCCCTTGATTTATAGACAAAAATCAGGCTGTCATTACTATGAACACATTCAATAGGGATATAAAGCACACTATCAATTATTGCTGTAATAATAGTATTTTTTGTAGTCATAGCAGGCCTTAATATTGAATCAAATTCATTAACACTGATAACCACTTCAAAAACTTTTGCATTTGAATTTGGCAATTGTTGCCCTATATTTGCAACTTTAGTTATTTTTCCGGTAAATTTTTTATCAGGAAAAGCATCGACACCTATTTCGACTTTCTGTCCTTTTTCTACTTTACTTATATCAATTTCATTAACATAAGTTTTAGTTATCATTTTTGAAAGGTCGGGTAATTGGGCAACAATATTATCCCAGGAATTAATAGTAGAACCTTCTTCGCGTTTTTTCCCTCTCCAGTTACGCTGATAAATAATCATACCTGATTTTGGTGCATAAATTTCAAATTGTTTTAAAATATCTATCATTCGCTGTCTTTTTCTGTTAGCAGTTGAAAAATCGGCGACAACATCAAACATTTGGGCTTCTGCTTTTTCTTTTTTTAGTTTGTAATTTTCATTTGCTTGTTTAAGTGCTCTTTGGCTCTTTTTAAGGTCAATCTTAACCTGCCTTATAGTAGCAGGTGATTCGTATTTTGATTGTTCGAGTGTGATTTGTTTATCTTCAAGGTCATATTTCATGTTAATAATCTGATCTCTTGCATTACTGAGGTCAAGTGAAGTATCAAGTTTTGTTTTGGTTATTTGTGATTGTAATTTTTCTATCTCACTTTCGAGGTCCTTCAGCTTGCTTAAAACTTCTGTTTGATCAAGAGAAGCAACAAAATCACCTGAATCGACAACAGTTCCTTCGGGAATTAATTTATTTATCTTAATATCACTCCATATCCTGATAGACCGCAATCCGGTAGGTCCGAGAATATCTTTGGAGCTTTTAGCTTCAAGTTCACCTGTTGTTGTTACATTAATAATAAATTCACCTTTTTTAACAGGAACTGTTATTGTTTGAATAGTGCTAGTATCTGATTCTGAAAAATACCATAAAAAAATAATGATCAATATCGCAATTGTCAAACCAATGTATATTTGTTTCTTCATGTTTTAAAATTTATTTTTATTTAAGCTATGCTAAATTGTATATGATAACTTGTTTTTAGTATTAATTATTGCATTGTAACTATTCAGTGCCTAAAGTTTGAAATGCCTACACTTCGACTTCATTTCGGCTTCGCTCAATGTGCACGTTCAGTGTAAAAATGCCTAAAGTTTTAGTTACTTGCCAATTTAAAATAACTGTAGGCACTTTAAATTTTAGGCACTTTAAGTACTGATTAGTTACATTACATTTAAAATTATTCTAATAGTAAATTATATTCAAAATGATTTAGTTGATATTAATTTTCCATTCTTATAAATATTTTCTTTATGAATTTTTCCATTTTTAGACCAAAAGGTTTCTTTTCCGTCTTTCTGATTTTTTTTATAATTAGCTTTTCTTTTTATTTTACCGTTCTTATAATATGACTCCTGCTTACCATTACCATTAACGAACTCACCTTTTCCAACAGGCAAGCCATTCAAATCCAAATATAACCATTCACCCTCATAATTACCATTTTTATATAGTCCTTCATTTTTTATATTTCCATTATAATGACATAATTTATAAATCCCATGAAGTGTATCGTTTTTAAAATTTTCTTCTGAAATTTTCAATCCGTTTTTTGACCATATTGTAGAAGTGCCGTTTAAGCTGTTATTTTTATAAAATTCTGTTGATTGCAGACCGCCATCCAAGTACCATCGTGTTGATTTACCATTTAAAACATTATTTTTAAAATTACATTCCTGTTGTTTGTTACCATTAGAATACAGACATTTTTGATTCTCCAAAACTAACTAAATTCGAATAAAAATGACCTACTTCTCTTTGCAAAATAGATTATAGAAATGCGATTAACACCCTAAGAGTTTCATAGACAGACAAAAGACGGATTTA
>JAIOSH010000054.1 GCA_021107685.1 Bacteroidales bacterium
AAAGAATGAAAAAAATATTTATCATATTAACACTAATTTTTTTCAGTACAATTTTATTTGCACAAAGTAGAATTGACAGTCTGGAAAATGAATTATCCCGCTTTAGCGGGACAGATATTGAGAAAATAGAATTGCTAAAGAATTTATCTGATATATATAAAAAAAGATCTCCACAAAGATGTATTGAACTTGGAAACGAAATATTGAAAATCTCACAGAATTTAGATTATTCTGATTGGGAGGCAACTGCCATCGAAATTATTGGTACGGCAAATTATAATTTAAGTAATTATAATGAAGCCTTAAACTCCCATGAAAAATCTTTAAAAATACGAAAACAAATTTCTGATAAGAAAGGTATTGCAAAATCATTGAATAATATCGGACGTGTTTACTGGGGTTTAAGTGATTTTGATAAAGCACTGGATTATTATAAAAAAGCTTTAGAAATCAGGGAAGAAATTGATGACAAAAAGGGTATAGCAGGATCTTTAAATAATATTGGTATTATTTATAGGGAGTTAAGTGATTTTGATAAAGCACTGGATTATTATCACAAATCATTAAAGATTAAAGAAAAGATTGGCAATATGGGCGGTGTTGCAAATTCACTCAATAATATTGGGAGTATATACTGGTATTTAAGTAATTATGATAAGGCTCTTGAATATTATCTTAGAGCAATTGATTTAAGAGAAAAATTAGATGATAAAATTGGCATTGCAGGATCTTTAAATAATATCGGTTTGATATATAAGCAATCAGGCAAGAATGAAAAGGCTTTGGAATGTTATGAAAGATCTTTAAAAATAGGAGAAGAAATTGGTGATAAAAAACAAATAGCTATCTCATTAATCAGTATTGGTAATATTTATAAACAAACTCAAAATTACGAGAAAGCAAAAAAATATTATATGAGATCACTGCAAATAAGCCTGGAAATCGGTGATAAAAAATGCCTTGCAATATGTTTAGCTAATATAGCCAATATATATGAAAATCTGAATAATTATGATGATGCCTTGAAATATTATATGCAAGCATTAGATATATATAAGGAAGCAGCGGATAATTGGGGAATAGCATTATCATTAAATAGTGTTGGATATACTTATTTTTTATTAAAAGATTTTAATAAGGCATTAATGTCTTATGAACAAGCATTACAATTAGCTGAAAAAATTAAAAGTATTGAAATTACAAAAGAGCTTAATAATAATTTATCCGGGTTATTTTTTGCAAAAAGAGATTACAAAAAAGCTCTGGAATATTATAAAAAATATTCGCAATTAAAAGATTCAATTTATAATAAAGAAACAGACAAAGAAATTGCAGAATTGCAATTAACTTATGAAACAGGTAAGAAAGAAAAAGAAAATGAGATACTGCGTCAAAACAATGAAATTCAAAAGCTCAGTATTTCAAAACAAAAAATCACACAAACTTACCTAATTATTATTTTCTTATTAATTGTTGTATTTATATTTATTGTTGCTTTAATATTATATAATCGTTACCGTATAAAAATAAAAAACAATCAATTGCTTTACGAACAAAACGAACAAATAGAAATTGCAAATAAAAAGCTTCAACAATTAAATAATGAACTTGAAAAGCGTGTGGATGAGCGAACATCTGATTTGAAAACCGCTTTAATAAATGCAAAAAAAGCAAATGAATTAAAAAATGCTTTTCTTGCAAATATGAGCCATGAAATCCGAACTCCCCTTAATGCAATTTTAGGTTTTTCCGAAATACTGAAAAAAAATCTTAATATTCAAAAAAGCAAGGAATTATATGAATATTCCGTTGGAATACAGTATAGTGCAACTCGTTTGCTTAATATGCTGAACAATATAATTGATATTAGCCGAATAGAAGCAAATGATCTTAAATTAACATTAACTTCCTGCTCTGTTAATGAAATATTAAATATTTCAACAGAACATTTTAAACCAAAAGCTAATAAAAAAGAACTTGAATTTATTGTTCAAATTAGTGATATACCTTTTGTAAAAGCAGATAATAAAAGATTAATAAATATTATAAATCATTTAATTGATAATGCTGTTAAATATACTGAAAATGGATTTGTTAAAATAACTACAGGCTTTGAATCGGATAAAAACAGGGTATATTTAAAAATTAAAGATAGCGGCATAGGTATAGAACATAGTTTTTTACCTCATATTTTTGAAGTATTCCGACAGGAAAGTTCAGGATATACACGCTTATATCAGGGTGCAGGATTAGGTATGCCACTTGCAAAAAAAATGATTGAGCTAATGAATGGGGGAATTGAAATTGAATCAGTAAAAAATAAAGGTACTACTGTTACAATCTTTTTGCCTGCCGAAAACACAAAAACTATGTTACACCAGCCTGTAATAAATACTGACAAAACCTTTATACCAAAAAAACGTAAAGGAGAAAATCCCAATATCTTAATTGTAGAAGATGATGAAATGAATGGGTTTGTATTAAATAAAATGCTTGAAGGTCACGGAGAACTTACTCTTGCAATTGACGGTAAAGAAACTTTAAAAATTATTAAGAAAAATCATAAACAAGGTAAGTTATTTGAAATTATGCTTATAGATATTAATTTACCTTCTCCATGGGATGGCGTTAAGCTTATGAATGAAATCAAACTAAAATGGAATGAATATGAAAAAATTCCTTTTATTGCTCAAACAGCTTATGCAATGACTAATGATAGAATACGACTGATAGAAGCAGGTTTTGATGATTATATTTCAAAACCGATTAATAAAAATGAACTCTACCGG
>JAIOSH010000476.1 GCA_021107685.1 Bacteroidales bacterium
TACAATTATTCCTTTTTGGGCAAGCATCTGATACCATAAACTTCCACCGGACCAGGAATTTCTGACAGTTTGAGAGCCTGGTCCTCCATATATATATAATAACACCGGGTATTTTTTTGTTGAGTCAAAATCATACGGTTTAATCATCCAGCAATTTAATTCAATATTTTCAGAAGTTTTAAAAGTGAAGAATTCTTTTCTATTGTAATTGTATTCTTTTAATGTATCTATGAGTTTAATATTGTCTTTTAAAATCCGCAATTCTTTGCCTTTTGCATTATTAACAGTAATATATGGCGGTGTATTGGCATTTGAATAAGTATTAATATAATATTTATAAATTTTACTGAATCTAACACTGTTATTACCTTCTTTCGCAGATATTCTAATTTTATCTTTCCCATTCAATTTAATAGAGTAAAGCTCTCTGTTTAATGGCGATACTTCGGCAGATATATAATATACCAATTGATTTTTTTCATTTATTCCTGTCAGTTGAGTTACATCCCAGTTTCCATGTGTTAATTGGCGGACTAATTTACCTTCAATATTATACAGATAAATATGATTGAATCCGTCTTGTTCGCTTGTAATAATAAAATGTTTTTTATCATTCAAAAAAGTAAGGTCATCTGTTATATCAATATAATATTTATTTTTTTCTGTGTAAATTACTTTAGAGCTTCCTGTATTTGCATCAGCAAGTAATATTTCAAGTTTGTTTTGCAAACGGTTCATACGTAAAATTGAAAGTATATCAGGATTTTTTGTCCATTTTATTCTTGGAATATATTGGTCTTTTTCTTTGCCTGTATCCATTTGTTTTGTTGTTTTTAAATTTACATCATAGATATAAATATTAACAACAGAATTATCTTCACCTGCTTTTGGGTATTTATACTTATATTCTTCAGGATATAAATCACTATACATTGTTAAAAAATATTCCTTAACATTACTTTCATCAAAACGGTAAAAAGCAATTTTTGAACCGTCGGGCGACCAGAAAAATGCTTTAGTAAAACCGAATTCCTCTTCATAAACCCAATCGGTTGTTCCATATATAATATTATTGTATAAACCGTCTTTGGTAATTTGAATTTCATTGTCATTTATTAAGTCTTTAATAAACAAATTGTTTTCTCTAATAAAAGCTACTTTTGAAGCATCGGGAGAAAATGTTGCTAATCGTTGTTTTCCGCCTTTTGACAAAACAGATAATTTTTCATTTTTAATATCCCATATATAATAATTGGATTTTGTAGAATGTCTGTATATTCTCTCTGTTTCAGCAGCAAAAAAAATTTTTGATTCATCTTTACTTAAAGCAAATCTTCTCATTGGTATTGCTACGGTATCTCCTTCGGGAATTAATTGAGAGGATGTAACAATTGTTTTGGTTTTTGTGCCTTGTTTATAAGTATATACATTAATCGAATCATTTTCAAGAACACAATAATGCTCACCGTCATTTAATGAATTAATTCCATAAACATATTCAGGATAAAATTTCCTGCTCGTAAAAATATCTTCTAATGTTAAATATTTATGTTCTGTTTGTGCATTAGAGATATTTACCGTACTAATAATAATACCAATTAAAGCAATAATTATTATTCGTTTCATAGATATAAGTTTTATAAAAAATGCTTCAAAGATAAATTTTAATTATTATTCATAATTGAAATATTTAAGAATTTTTAATAATTTTGCCAAGCAAAAGGGATATTAGCTCAGTTGGTTTAGAGCATCGCCTTGACAGGGCGGGGGTCAGTGGTTCGAATCCACTATGTCCCACATTAAGAAAACTTCGGCAATTATGCTTTTTTAACAATTCGTAAATCCTATCCGGGACAGAGTGGAAAAGTAATATGTTAATTGTTAATGATTAATTAATAATTTCGGTTTAAATTCTAACATTTATACCGCTTCTATTGTAAATTTTAAAAAGGATTGCGGTATATCCCTATCTATGCCGAAACGGCTACGTGCAGGCAGGTTCGACTATGTTTAAAGACCTTATTTTTTTATTTATAAATTTTGCTACTACAGGTTGAAAATAATAAAATTAGATTTTGCTGGAATTTTATAAAAGTGTTCACCCTGTGTAGTAGCTTGCTATACTAAACAGGGTTAACTATTTTTTTTTCAACTTATGAAAAAAGCCGAATTTTATGTATTAAATTTTATATAATGCATAATTTTACGTAATTTTGTGCAGTTTAATATTTTAAATAGCACAAAATGATACGGGATATTATCTATAAACAAAAGAGTGAACTTGAACAGAAACTTAAGGAAAAGTATATTACAAGGCAAGTCAATTTTAAGATTGGTAGTTCCGACCTTGTTCAAGTGATCATCGGCCCGCGACGGGCAGGGAAATCTTTTTTCGGGATGCACCATCTGGTTAAAATCAAATCTTTTGGATTTGTGAATTTTCCCTGAACTCACTGACAAAGCAGACACACATCTCAAGTGTACATACTATTAAGAAATACCTTAACTATTTAAAGGAGGCATTTGTTTTCTTTACTTTATCGCGATTCTCCTACAAAATTGGAGAACAACAGCGGTCGAATAAAAAAATTTACTGTTACGATAATGGATTTTTCAAAGCAAAAGCTTATTATTTTAGCAAAGATCATGGGAAATTACTCGAAAACACCATTGCTACAGAGCTTATGAAACGCTCATTGCAGGATAATTCGAAGTTGTTTTACTGGAAAAACAGGGATCAGGAGGAAGTTGATTTTGTGATACAGCAAGGAACAAAAATCATTGATTTGATTCAGGTTTGCTGGAGCTTTGATCAAGCACGCACACGTGAACGGGAGGTCAGATCTTTATTGAAAGCCTCACGCGAATTGAGATGCAATCGCTTGTTGGTAATCACTTATGATGAGGAAAGACGGGAGAAGTTCAGTTGGTTTGGTTTTGAGGGTGAGGTTGATTTTGTACCAGCCAGGAAATGGTTACTGAGAAAATGAAATATTATTTAGCATATTTTTGAATCCCAAGCCGGAATTCAAATCATTAGTTTTACCTCGCAATAAAATCGCAATAAAGTTAAATGCTGCAATTTGCCCTGACTTTGTTACAAATTATTTGTATATTTGCCCTGACTTTGTTACAAGTTATTTGTATATTTGCCCTGACTTTGTTACACGTAATAAGTATTAACACAAATTAAAGTGATGTTTAAAAGAACCATATTAAAGCATTTAACCCGATGGAAAGCAAGTTCTAATCGTAAGCCACTTATTTTAAGAGGAGCGCGTCAGGTAGGAAAAACTACTTTGATAAAACAATTTGCTCAAACTTACAAGCAATATATCTTCTTAGATCTTGAAAAAACTGATGATCGTAACTTTTTTGAAAAATCTGATGATGTAAAAAAGATAGTTGATTCTCTGTTTCTGTCCAAAAATATTTCTTCTAATGTAAAGGATACTTTATTATTTATAGATGAAATTCAGGAATCGCCAAAAGCTATTCATTTACTTCGATACTTTTATGAAGATATTCCGAATTTACATGTGATATCAGCAGGTTCATTGTTGGAGTTTGCTATGCGAAAGGTACCTAGTTTTCCAGTAGGGAGGGTAGAATATTTATACCTTTATCCTCTTAATTTTTTAGAGTATTTGGAAGCCATCGAACATTTTGCCGCAATGGAGCAAATAAATCAAATTCCTGTTAAACCCTTTGCACACAAAGTTTTGTTGGATTTGTTTAATCGTTATACAATTATTGGAGGTATGCCCGAAGTTGTAAAAATTTTTACCGAAAATAATAGTAGCTTGATTGAATTACCTATAGTTTACGAAAGTATTTGGGGCACATATCAAAATGATGTAGAAAAATATGCCACAAATGAAACGGAAAGAAAGGTAATTAAGCATATTATGGCAACGGCGCAGTTTTATATAGATCAGCGTATTAAATTCCAGAATTTTGGCAATTCAAATTATAGGTCTCGAGAAGTAGGGGAAGCTTTGAAAAGCTTGGATGATGCAAAAATTATTCAGCTTATTTATCCGACTACAAATGTAGAAATTCCAATTCAACCGGACTTGAAAAAGTCACCAAAATTACAGTTCCTGGATACAGGTTTGGTCAACCATGTATTGGGTATTCAATCTCAAATGATAGGATTAGAAGACCTAAGTTCTGCTTATAAAGGAGCAATCATTCCGCATTTGATAACCCAGGAACTGATTTCACTGAATACTATCAGTAGCAAAAAGCCACATTTTTGGGTGCGCGAAAAAAAACAATCTTCATCTGAAGTTGATTTGGTGATACAGTATGAGGATAAAGTTATTCCTATTGAAATAAAATCCGGTAGTACGGGCAGTTTAAAATCTTTACATCAGTTTGTACAAAAGGCTAATCATCCTTATGCAATAAGGGTTTATGAAGGAGAGTTTAAGATAGAAAAAGCCACAACTCCTGATGGGGTTCCCTATTTATTGATGAATATGCCTTATTATCTTGGGACTAAAATTCCTGAATATATTGATTACTTCATAAACAATTACAAAATATAAGGTTATGAAAAGTTTTGGTAACTAATCAGTTACACCGTTTTTAGTATAATTAACAAAATTAATTAACATATATACAATATGTCAGAAAATCAAAAAAACAATCAAAAACGAATTAAAAGCCTGTACGAATTTGCATCAGGTATTATTAATGGTGAAAATGGCAGTCTACTTTTAGACAAGCACAATGAGGCCGTTAAGAATGTTACACATAGAGATATTATTTCTATTGTTGATTTATTGGTTAAAGATAAAATCCCAATTGATAAACTGAAAATAGGAATTAATAAAATCCTGAATGTTTTTTATAAGTCATTAATTAATCTTGAACAAATACAAACGGAAGAAGGCACTTTTTTATACTTTCTTATAAAAGAAAATAACGAACTAATTATCCGTCTTAAAAGCATCAGGCCTATAATCAAGCAAATTAATAAAGATATTAAGCAAGCTGATTTTAAATCTGAAATAAATAAACTCGTAGAAAAAATTTCGGATTTGAATACGTTTAATTTTCATTATTTGAAAATTGAAAACATACTTTTCCCGTTTCTTGAAAAAGAGTGGGAAGATTACGGATGTCTGTCGGTAATGTGGTCATACCACGATGATATCAGGCGAACAATAAAAGAAATATTAGCTCATCTTGA
>JAIOSH010000221.1 GCA_021107685.1 Bacteroidales bacterium
TAAGTGATGTAGCAACGAAAGGCAGATCAATAAAAAAGGCCGCACAGATAATTTCAAAATTTGGAGGAACCGTTGACACATCAATAGTAGCTTATGATAGAATGAATGGTTCAAAAGAAAATCTTGGCTTATTAGGGATAGAATTAGTTTCACTCAGAAATGCTAATGATTTATTAGCTTCAAATAAGTTAACCAAAGAAAAAATTGGAAGAACTGATTTTCAGTTACCTTATCAATTTTCAATGACCAGAATCTCTTAAGAGTAACTATAATAAAAAAGAATTAAAATGACTCAAGAATCTCTCCCAATAAAAAAAAAACAATGCGATATAATTAAAGTTAATTATGAAACTAACAAAGCCACTTGTGAACGGATAATTACCTATATTAATAATCGAAATGAGATTCTTGAAATACCATTACCTATTCTTGAAAGATTCCCTTCATATGTGGAGCCAGAGTGTATTTTGCATGAGATAATTAGTGGCAAAAATAAAATGAGAAAAGCAAATATAACTGTTCAAAGTGGCGATATAAAAGAGCTTGAAGAATATTCTCAGCTTAAGCAATTAGGTCCAAAACAAACGCATGTTATTAAGATTGACTATAATATATTTCCAATAGGTGAAACATTACTAAGTCAAAACTCTTTTAATAATTTCAAAATTTTTAACTGGGAATTTATACCGTCTATGCTATTAGAAGAATATAAGCTCACATTTGAAGTTTATGAGGAGCCAAAGATTACTAATGGCATAATTAACAAGCTGAAAAATTATGCCCCTAAAAAATATTATAAAAAAATTGAAATTTATTCAAGTAAAACTGACATTCCAGATGAGGATTATAAAAATTCTAGAAAGAGAATCTTTAAGATTGATTCACTCCACCCAACTGGTCCTTCTTTTAAGATTAAATGCTCTTATGGAAGCGTTTGCGTACCTTCAAAATGGCTTAGTTTTTTGGTGATTTTTATTCCGGGATTTTTAATCGGTCTATTATCTGGACTCGGGGCAAATATATCATATGATTATTTTATAAATAAATTCGGAAGGATTTAAAGTGAATTCATTATTTAATATTTTAACACAAACATCAGAAGATTCAGAATTAATTTCCGCTGCCAATAAACAATTAGAACACTACTCTAATATTGAGATAAATTATCAAGGAAATACAGGTAAAGAATTTATTAACAAATGGATTGAGGCATATAAAAAAACAGGCTCACCAATTTTTGTTAATTTAGATTCAAACATTTCAAATAAAAGTCTAACTTCAGTGAATTCTATAATGGAAGAAATGGAAAAGATCGTTGAATCAACAGCAGGCCATGTGACCGGATATAAACTGAATTTTCAATCAATGCTAACATTTTTAATTTCGAAAAGGATTGATTTTGTCACAGAAATTAGGGACATTTACAAATCTTCTTGTAAGAGACAATTCAATGAAATCATTGAACCTGTTGTTTGGCTAGATCAGAAACTTGCTGATATCCCCAATACGAATTATCAGTCTGCAGACATACTATTTAAGTTGGGATTCGATGCAGTGCATGGGCATCCATTGTTAGGACCTGATAGTATGGCTGGAATACAAAGAGCAGCGGAAGAAAATGGAAATAAAGGAGTTGTATATGTTGTTAATATGACACATGATGGTTTCAATCAAGTTGTAAAAAGAAAATACCTATTGCCAGGTGCTATTGATGTTCTAAGAAACCAAACAATAAAGGATCGTGTAGTTGGTACAATAGAACCGGCTAATAGACCGTTTGAGATATTTGATAGCTATAGTAGGATATATCGTGATAATTTGATGATAATATCTATTGGTATCGGGATCCAAGGTGCTTTGCCAGGCTCCGCATTGTATGCAGGTGCATCATGTGAAGGCATTGGAAGATTTATAATAAATGGCATGGATGATCCAAAACAAGATATTAGCGTTGAAAAAAGAGCTAAACTTTGCAAAGAATGTTCTCTTTTAGCCATTCTAGCTAGGGAAAATAAGAACGAATATCCTCTAGGCCCAATAAATTCAAAGCTAAAACAATATCGTCCTGAGATAAGTGAACAAACAAAAATTGAATTGGACTTAATTCATAAAAATCTAAAGAAACATGGTAAAAATTAACAGAGAAACTGGTATCATATTAGCTATCGATGCCCAAAATAAAGAAAAGATTTTTAAAATATTGGACAATACTTATAGTTATGTAGATGCTCTTAAAATAGGATTTCCTTCAGTCTTATCTTGTGGGATTGATGTTATATCCGATATCAAAAATAATTTTTCTTTACCTATTATAGCTGATTTTAAACTTTCAGATATTCCTGTGATTAACAAAATAATCGCTGAAAAAGCTTTTAATTATGGTGCTGATGCAGTTACTGTTCAAGGTTTTATAGGACCTGATGCTTTGAGACTTTGTATAGATAACGCAGATAGAAAAAGTGTTTTTGTAATAACTGAATTCACACATGCAGATGGTGCAACTTATACACAGCTTATATCCGAAGATGTTGCTCAGATTGCAAAAGATTTGGGTGCAACTGGAATACAAGCACCAGGCACACGCCCCGAACGCATAAAGTTGTTAAGGAATATTGTTGGAGATAAGTTAATTATCATTGCATGCGGAATAGGAACACAGGGTGGAGAAATAGGCGGTGCTATTAAAGCAGGTGCTGATTTTGAGATTATTGGTCGATCGATTACTGATAGTGATAACCCCTCGATAAAAATCAAAACAATTGCTGAAATATTGAATAAGTTGATTCAGTGATGAGATTTACTGATTTAGATTTGAAGATAATTCGACCCTGGGAGGATAATCTGGGTTTATTTATTGCGGTCATCAAATTAGAATCTGGAAACCAAACAAGGATGATATCTCCCTGCTTATAAGTTGTCATAGTCGTCCATACCAGATGCATTCCAGTCGTCCTTAAAAGTTGTCAACCGTCTCCACAAGTCGAATGCTTCTTCCCGAGTCAATCCTGTCTCACATAATGGGATACCTTGATTTTGCATTAGCTCCTTTAGAAA
>JAIOSH010000183.1 GCA_021107685.1 Bacteroidales bacterium
CGGGCCGAAGCTGGCGTATCATTCTTATGAGCTTGTGCAGGCTGACCATCCGGTGATGTTCCATACGACCGCTGGAGGATATGGCCACTGCATACCTTGGTGCCTGCTTTGCCCCGGGTGAGCCTTTTGTGATGTCTATCCCGAATATGGTTTTTTCTGATGTCATTTGGATTACTGTAGTAATGTATGTGGAGAATTAAATAAAAGGTTTGAGGATGGTGAGGGGGTGTTATAGGTTCCGCCCTCTGGGCTTTGCTACGGCGGCGGGGGGAATTGAATGGAAGTGAGTGGGATCAAATCGCCCCAGCCGTACCACCGCCGGACTACAAGTCCGAGGCATCCATAGGCTAGAGGTTGGATGCTTGGATTAGTGTATATAAAGGTGGGGTGGTCGAGCATGTATTTGTTGAGGAAGGAGTAAGTTTTTTTATCATTTTCGGGCTTTGCAAAGCGTCGAAGGTAATTAGACGAATATAATAAACCACTTGTTAGCCGAAGTAACAGCTAATTCCATCTATTCTATATCTTTTGAACATCATACGAACTTCTATAACAATCGCCAACCAAAAGACAAGGAAAGGATTATTGGTGCGATGACTTGTCCTATTGCAACCAAGATGGGAGCTATTCTAGTTATACCTTATCCGCTCCCTAAATCTAAAAATACGATTGTAACATCAAGAAGTCGCTCAATTCTTTTTATAGGATCTTGAATAGAACTAATAGTCTTTAGTGTGGCGACATACTCAGCAGAAATAATAGTGGACATGAAGGTAGATGCGAGCCAGTCCACATCGGATCCCCCATATCTATGCTCGAGACTAACAGCAGTATAGAGTGGTGGCAACATTTTTCTGTGGATCGTATAAATTGTATAGAGCATCATAATTGGAAATAATGAACCAATGAATAAAATACCAGAAATCTGTGTGCTAATTGAATACCCGACAACGGTCACATCAGCGATAACAAGTATTATCATTATTTGTATAAGCAAAGAGATTTGAGTTCGGTAAGTTTCCATCACTTGCTCAATTTGTAATCCAATGAACTCCGGATTGATAGTAAGTAATATGGCTTGAGGTTGCTTATTCTTATTGATCATTATGCTTTGCTCCTTTATCTATCGATAATTATGTTGGGCTGTCGAAGGTAGTGTAAATATTGTTTATCGTTATATATCCTAACTCAATTCGCACATTATCCAAACATAGTTTAGCTACATATGGGGATTGAGAGTAAGCCCCCATCTTACTCCGTTTAGTCTATAAAGGGTCATGTGTATCTTATTTTCTCTAAAGATTTGTTATTGCCTTGTAACTATTCAGCCTTCCTTAAGACCGGATGCCGATGACGAAAATCAGCTTATTTGTGTATATGGCGATACATTTTTTAGTTTTTAATACTGAGTCTATGTCCATCGATTCCAAAGGCATTTGACAATTGTGTGCAATTATCTATTTGTGGACTATTCAGTCTATCGATAACGTTTATGTATGGCTGAATAGTTACATTGCCTTTCTTTTTGCAAGCTTTTGAAAGCACTTGGACTTATTATTAGGTCAGCTCTTTCTGCATATAAGGCTGCAAAATCGGATATTTACATTTATATACAATATCCACCCACTGTAAAGAATTGAATCAGCTTGAACTCATATAATATACTTGTATAACTGATTTTAATTATTATTGTTGGTGTTTATGCTAAATAAATTGGCATATCTGCTTAAAATAGATAAAACAATATGGTACTTTAAATTGGATTTTAAAGATCCTAACAAATTTATTGATTAAAAACGAAGTGGATTTGTCTGGAAATCGAAAAATAACTTTAATTATGGGCTACTCTCATTCCCCATATCCTTTTAGACTAACTTCAATCATCATACCCCTTATATACTTCTCCTGTATTTAATTATCCAACCCACTCCACCCCGAATGAAGTTTGGGGGCATAATATGAAAATATCTATAATAGTATAAGGTTTTCTATATTTCAAAGATTGGATGATAAGAACATGATAATTTATAAGATAATCCGTAAACATCTTCCTCAATTATAGTGATATTAAAAAGCCAATATGAGCCTGTTTACGGCCATAACTGTGCTAAGTAATAAATAGTACTAAACAAAAATAAGAATCGTCTGTAGGTACTTTAGAATAAGTAGTTTTAAGTTAAAAAGAAAGGAAATGGTCATTTTCATTTTTATAGAATCAAGTGTGGTGTTTACAAAAGATGAATTTTAAATCAGAAGTTTGCAAGATGAAAGAAGATGAAGCAAAAATTGTTTTGTTAGAATATTATAAGCAAACAACTGAAGACTGTCGAACTGTAGGGATTCAAAAAATTTATATAGTAATTTCACTTGCTATCATGCTTTCAACTTCTTTGTATAATATCTTAAATATTAAAAATGATATTAAAACTTTTAGCATTTATAATATGAATTCATTCGAAATTTTTGTTATATCTTTTTTTATAATAACCTTATTAATAACTTTTTGGATTTTCTTATTTTTAAGTTTCCATCTGCCAATTTTAGATGAAAATGTCAGAATGATAGAAGAATTACATAGGGAAATTTTATTTGGAAAAATGAGAGATAGATATTTGTTTTGCTGGGATAATATTCCAGGAAGTGATGATGAACTCTTGAAAAAATATTTAATAGAAAACTTTAATGCAAAATGGGTTAAAAATTCAATAATTGAAAAAAAAGATAATGATATGACTATAAAATTATCTACTGGATATATTTTCAAAAAATCTCTTTCTTTAACATTAAACAATGAAAAAACTACTGTAATCTTGACAATTAATAAAATTGTCGATGAATTTTATATAAATAACGAAGAAAAATTAAAAGTATTTGAGCCAGAATTGAAATACCGATTTCGAAAGATTTATCCTCATTTAAATGTTTACAATAAATCGGATAGATTAAACAAAATAATTGGTTTAGTTATATTTGCTATAATTTTAATAACAATAATATTAATAATATTTAAGTCGAAATTGAATTACATATGAAAGGTGAGTCTGGATTATATGCTAAAGATTATTACGAATTATTTTAGAGAGGAAAAGCAGAATATAATAAAATAAGAAATAATAAGAGTTTAGAGTTGATGATTATGGATATGGAGTCTGAGAAGAATAGGAAAATGTCCTTTTTTTTGAATAATATGTGCGAGAAAGTATTCGTCAAATTAGCAGAATATAAAAATTTTCTAAAACCTGTTATCGATGAATAGGTTTTGATTCTTTAATAAATGTGTGTAACATGAGAATTGGTTTTTTTACTAATTACTATACTCCTTCAATAGGTGGAATAGAGACTTCAGTTGCAAATCTTTGCAAGGGACTTAAAAGGGCTGGTCACGAGATATTTATTTTTTCTCCACAATATCCAAATTGGATAGATAACAATGAAAATATTTTTCCTTATAAGAGCATTCATTTCAACTATTTCGGTTATTTTTATGTTATTCCTATTCCATTTTTTTCTAAAATGGATTTAATTGTAAAAAGGTTAAATTTAGACATAATTCACTCTCATCAACCATATTCATTGGGCATTGAGGCATTGAAATTTTCTAAGAAGTTAAATATTCCTTTAGTTTTTACACACCATATAAATTATAGAGAGTATTATCATTATATACCCTTTATCCCAAAATCTATATCTCAAAAGTATATAACAAGAGCAACATCAACTTATTCCAATAAATGTGATGTAGTTATTGCTCCTTCAATTTCAATAAAAAAACTTCTTTTGGATCATGAAGTTAAGGTTCCAATAGAAATCATCCCAAGTGGAATAAATATTAATGAATTCATAAAGATCAAAGGGAAAAAAGATGACATAAGAGAAAGATATGGAATTAATCCAGAGGACGTTGTGCTTATTACTGCAAGTAGAATCACTCAAGAAAAAAATATACCATTTTTAATAAATTCTTTTTTATCAATAAAAAAATCGTGTGAAAATTCTAAGTTTATTATCATTGGAGATGGAGCAGCTAAAAAGACTCTTGGAAAATTAACTGTTAAACTTGATGTTTATAAGGATGTGTTTTTTACAGGTCATATCAAAAAAGAAGAAGTTATAAGTCTATTTCAAGCTAGTGATATTTTTATTTTTTCATCATTGACTGAAACACAAGGTATTGTGTTAATAGAAGCAATAATTTCAGGACTTCCAGTTGTTGCTATTAAATCAAATGGGATTGAAGATATAGTTCAAAATGGTGAAAATGGAATCTTAACCGTAAATTCTGTGGATGAATTTTCCAAAAGTGTCCTCCAAATTATTAATAATGATGAATTGAGGGGTAAACTTTCGAATAAAGCGAATTTTTACGCGAAAAATTATTCTATTGAATTGTGGGTTGAGAAGATTATTAAATTGTACAATAATCTGATTTTTGCCAATAAAACTCCTTAGAGAAATTAGAAGTAATACATCCCACAATTGTAAGATGCACCCAGAAAACAAATCTTTATGAGGGGGATATGAACCTGGGCACACCTACGCCCAAAAACACCAAGAGTTTGAGTCTATGGAGAATAGGCGCACAATATGAAAAACTGTTGTGTAACTTAAAGGCTTCGATTTAGAGGAATACCCTGACCAAGCAGGACAAGGAGCCCAGGGAAGTAAAATCTACGTGTTTAAAACTCAGACTACTAATAGTAAGACCCATAGAAGGTATTTGAAGCCTAATCATTGCATTTTTGTGTTAAGCATGGTTTTATACCAATGCAACAACGAAAATGGTTTGTAGGTGAGCCTCTGGCAAAATGGATGTAACAGCTTTAAAATGCCAATAAACACCTATAAA
>JAIOSH010000371.1 GCA_021107685.1 Bacteroidales bacterium
AAATATATAACTTTACTTTTATTATTTCCCTTTTTATTTATTAATAGTGTTTATCCTCAAAAGGATACTTTATCTGTTATTAGTGAAAAAGAAGTATCATCAGTTCCAACAATATCTATTACTGCTTCGGAATTAGCTAATGACGAAGAATCGCAGGATATTTCAGGATTATTACAATCATCAAGAGATATTTTTGTTTCAACAGCAGGATATACTTTTGGTTCTACACGGTTTAAAATTCGCGGTTATAATTCGGAAAACACTAGTATATTGATAAATGGAATTTCGGTTAATGATATGGAAACGGGAAGAGCTTACTGGTCAACATGGGGCGGGTTGAATGATGCTACAAGAAACAAAGAAATAATAACAGGGATAGCTGATTCAAGATATGCTTTCGGGGGAGTAGGTGGCGTTACAAATATTATTACCAGGGCATCAAGTTATAGACAGGGAGTGAAATTTACATATTCCTTGTGTAACAGGAGCTACAGGGACAGAATAATGTTTACTGCCGCTACTGGATTAATGGAAAATAACTGGGCAGTTACAGTTTCGGGTTCGAGGCGATGGGCAAACGAAGGTTATGTTGAAGGTACCTTTTATGATGCATGGGCATACTTTCTGTCCGTAGAGAAAAAAATTAATGATAAGCACAGTATTGGCTTTATAGGATTCGGCGCACCGTCAAAACGTGGAAAGCCCGGCGTTTCAACACAGGAAGCTTATGACCTTGCAGGAACAAATTATTATAATCCTTATTGGGGATACCAGGCAGGGGAGAAACGCAATGCAAGAGTGAATAATTATCATAAACCCTGGTTTATTCTAAGCCATTACTGGGATTTTAATGAAAAAACTTCTTTGACTTCTTCTGTCTTTTATTCTTTCGGAAGAGGCGGCTCAACTGCCCTGAACTGGTATGACGCACCAGACCCGAGACCTGATTATTATAAAAACCTTCCGAGCTATTATTATGACGACCCCGAATATATTGAGGAATATCAGGAAGCTGTCAATAATTGGCAGACTAAAGAAGGAAGACAATTACAGTGGAATGATTTTTATTTTGCAAACAGGAAAAATTTATACTCAGTAGTGAATCCAAATGGTGTCGAAGGAGATACTCTTATAGGTAACCTGGCAAATTATAGTGTAGAAGAAAGAAGAAACGACCATAAGCAGATAGGATTGAATTTATTATTTAACAAAGAATTAAATGAACATATTGATATTTCAAGCGGATTATATCTGACCGAATATAAAGGATTCCGTTATAAAGAAATGAATGATTTGCTCGGTGGAGAGTTTTGGTTGGATATTGATAAATTTGCTGATGGCGTATCAATAGACCCAACTTTAGAGCAAAATGATTTGAATCATCCTAATAGGATAATAGAGGTAGGAGATAAATTCGGATATGATTATACTGCCAATATAAACAAATATAAATTTTTCGCCCAAGGAGATTTCACTTATAATAAAATTGATTTTTATCTCGGTTTATCTTTGTCAGCAACAAATTTTTGGCGAACAGGCCACATGCGAAACGGAAAATTCCCAGAAAGTTCTTATGGGAACTCGGAAAAACAAATTTTTAATAATTACGGTTTTAAAGGTGGTTTAACATATAAAATAACAGGAAGAAATTTCATTACGGTTAACACGGCATATCTTACACTTCCTCCTTCTTTTAGGACTGCATATATTTCACCACGAACACGTGATCAGGTTGTTGATGATTTAAAAAGTGAAAAGATATTATCAGGAGACATAAATTATATTTTCAGGTCGCCTATAATAAAATCAAGATTAACTTTTTATTACACCGAGTTCAATGATCAAACATGGTCAAGAAGTTTTTATCACGATGAGTTACATAGTTTTGTGAATTATATGATGACAAGTTTGGATAAAAGACATATTGGAACAGAAATTGGCATTGAGGCTAAAATATCACCTACTGTTACTCTTACTGGAGTATTTGCTAAGGGTGAAAATATTTACAATTCACGACCGAAAGTAACCATTGCCCAAGATAATGATGCAGAATTATTGGCAGAAAACCGGATAGTTTATCTTGAAAATTATAAGGTTGGCGGAATGCCTCAAAGTGCAGCTTCCTTAGGAATTAAATATAATTCGCCAAAATATTGGTATGCCGGAATTAATGTTAATTATTTCGACGATATATACATTGATATTAATCCAGACCGCAGAACAGCAGAAGCAGTGGCAAATTACGAGCCTACATATCCTCCTAACTGGGATGAAATTCTTGACCAGGAAAAATTATCAGGTGATTATACTGTGGATTTTTTTGGAGGTAAATCATGGAAAATAAACGATTATTTCATAGCTTTGAATCTTAGTGCTAATAATGTTTTAAATAATCAGGATTTTGCTTTTGGTGGATTTGAACAACTCAGATTTGATTCTGAAGAAACAAATAAATTTCCACCTAAGTATTTTTATCTTTATGGAACAACATATTATATTAATTTAAGCTTTAGATTTTAACAATATAACAATTTAACAATATAACTAATATGAAAACAAAAGTAATTTTAGGATTTACCTTAATATTTAGTGTTTTTATTTTTTTTAATGCTTGTGTTAAAAAAGATTTTGATGAACCTGATGTAAGTTATATTCCTTTCGACCCTGATAAAGTATTAACAATTGCCGATATCAAACAACTTTATGATTCTAATCATCATTATTATAAATTTACTGATATATTTTCCGTATTTGCTACAGTAACTATGGATGATAAGAGTGGCAATATTTATAAAAGTGCATTTATTCAGGATAATACAGGTGGGATTGATCTTTATTTAAACAGTTCTGGACTATACCAAGGTGATTCAATAAGAATAATGTTACAAGGAACTATAATTTCTGATTATAGCGATCTTATACAAATAACAAATTTGGATATTGAAAAAAATATTGTAAAAATAAAACCTCTTGTTGAAGTCGAACCACTTTTAGTTACTTTACAGGATATAATTAACATTCCTTATGAATTTCAATCTGAATTAATTAAATTAGAAGCAGTTCAATTTATAGACGGAGAACTTGGAAAAACCTTTGCAGATGCTCAAAATCTTGATTCGGAAAACAGACTTTTAGAAGATTGTTATGATAATCAGGTTGATGTACGGACAAGTGGATATGCTGATTTTGCTGATTTGGTAGTACCTGTTGGAAAAGGCTCAATGATTGCCATTGCAAGTTATTATGATGGGAATGTACAGTTAGTTATTAGAAGTATAAATGAGCTTCAATTGGATAGTCTGAGATGTGACGGTACTTGGGGACCAATTATATTCCAAGGCTTTGATGATGGTTTTAATAATTGGAATCCTATCAGTG
>JAIOSH010000404.1 GCA_021107685.1 Bacteroidales bacterium
ATTGGTGAAATATGCACCTGATTTAACCATGAAATCATTTAGAATATCAATATCGCCATTAGTGGAAACAATAGCGTTTGTTTTATTTATTGTTATGTTGTTAAATGTTTCTAATCCTGGTGAGTTAAAATAAAGTTGAACATTATCAATGTACCAATAATCAATACGATTAAGTCTGCCGTAAAATACAAAAGCAATGTAATAATTTGCAGCTCCAACACCTTCTGAAGTTGTTAACGGTACAGTAACAGGTGTAGCAGCAATATTACCGGTTGGAGAAACCGACCATCCGGCATCAAACCAATTTGTTCCATCTGTGCTGTATTGAACTTTTATTATTGTACCTGTTTGTCGATAATCAACGCTATGTGTAAATGATAATGTAAGAGAAGTTAAACCGGTTGTATTAACAGGGTTATGATACATCATTCTGGTAGCAGTAATATTTGCTCCTCTTGTAAATACTGCTTCAGGAGATGTACCTCCTGCGTTGCTTGATGCACTTTGACCAAATTGACCGGCGCCACCGGAAACATCACCATTCCAACTTCCCGGCCAGGTGCTAATATCATCGTTGATTAGATAAGCCGGACCTCCCGGAGGAGAATTTATAACTGAATTATTTGTCCCATTAAATTCAATAGTTCCGTTGCCATGAGTAAATGTACCATTATTTGTCCAGTTACCTTCAACTTTTATAGTTGCCAATCCTGTCGGATCAACATAAAGAGTTTTTCCTGTAGAAATTATTAAATCGCCTGTAATTGTTAATTCTGTGATTCCCGAACTCATATTTAAACTGTTGCAGTCTGTTCCAACTGTCAGGTTTCCTGTTTTTATCGGCCAACTAATAGCGGCCGGAGTCATGGAAACATCTGTTAATGATGTGGGTATTTCCTCATTATCCCAGTTAGTTGTAGTATTCCAATTGGTTGAAGTGGTTCCTGTCCATAAACCGGGTTGGCCTACGTGGATATAATCGGTTTTGGTTTCTGTGTCATTTCCAAATGCATTAGTAACATAAAGAGAAACAGTATAAGCCCCGTTATTATTGAACCTTACTTGTGGATTTTGAGAAGATGAGTTTCCCACAATATATGTAACTGTGTTTGGAGAGAATGACCATGACCAGGTGGTTGGACTACCTGTTGACTGGTCTGTAAATATAACTGTTGTCATTGAATTTGCAGGGTAAAGATTATTGGCAGAAAATTCAGCAACAGGGGGGCTTGAAGGTGAAGAAAACTGGAAAGAAGCAATGCGGGTTCCATGCGTTGAACTTGCCACATATTCACTGGAGAACCAGAAAACGTGATCATCGGTCGGGTCAACAGAAATATTAGCGTAGTCACCCAACGGTTAATGCCGGACTGGGAATAGCTACCTGTCCAAATGGTGGTTTCTGCCATATCCAAAGTATTATTTGCAGCTGCATTAGAAGCAGCAGACTGACCGATATACCTGATTCCGGGATGCATGGACAAATTAGAAACCGAATAGCCAATACCAATTTCACGATCACCATTCATGGCAATACTCATATTCCAACGGCTGACATTATCCGGGTTGTAAGTACTTTGCTGACGAATAGACCAGCCTGAACCGGTATTTTCCAATTCATACCATCTCATGTCTGCTTCAGAAGAAGATGCAGCAATGGCATGAGAACAAACAATACGCTGTGTACCGCTAAAGTTACGGTATTGCGCCCTATACATTAAAATGGTTGAAAGTCCATCCAGCGTTTGGGTTGAGCCTACTTGCGGGATATTATTCCAGCTATTATTAAAATTCCCACTAAACGCATTTACACTTAGTTGTTGAGTTCTTAAAAAAGTGGAATTGGAGGGAGTTACAAAATCGGGATATAACTCATAAATCCAAAGTTCATCAGCAGGATTACCCTGGCCATCATCAGCCATAGTAATAAACTGACCGGGATCTCCACTTGGTGCCCAGGGGCCATCATTATCTAATGGCAAAATACAATGGAAACCATCAAAAGTTACAGGCCTCCAGGGATTGTCAAACCCTATCATAGTAGGGCTGGCACCTCCTGCAATCATAGTAGCCCTGTCAAAAACATATACATCGTTTTTACCTGCCCCGCCGGTATTTGTAGCCATATAATATCCGTCCTGCCAAATACCAAATTTCATATAATCGGGCACATCATCCACATCATAAGACCATGAATACCATGAGCCTGTCGGGTCATTGGTTTGTGAAACGGCTATAAGCATATAATCATTAGATGTGCATAATGAAAATTCGGCATAGAACCATCTGTCAGCATGTTCGTCCCATAATACAATAGGGTCTCCGTCATTACAACCGGCTCCGGGTAAAGAGCTATTAAATATTGAATTCAGGGAGGAAGGCCCTGCTACTACAGCCCCTGTTGACTTATTATAAATCGCATAAGTAGTATTCACAACCTGAAAATAATAGCTTGCCCCTACTGTACCATTTGCATCAGGAGGGTAGTAGCCACTATTTTGCCCTGCAAAATTCATAAGTGTGGCTTTTGTACCTTCTATCCATCCCGGCTTGGTTTGAACACCCGGATCTACCGGCATATTCTCAAAATCAGGAGGAAAAATATTTGGATTAATTTCCCTATCTCTCTGCTTATTCATATAAAACTCAGTTTGATCAAGTTCAAAAGAAAGGTCAATAGGATTATCTCTTAATGGCTCCGTTATTTCAAAAGCTACAGGGGTAATAATTACATTTGGATGAATGGCTTCATCCTGTGAAAACAAACTCATCGGTATAAAAAATACCGAAATTAATAATGTGTAAAAAATTCGTTTCATAATAATACTGTAAACAAAGTAATGTTTTTTCATGATAATAAATTTTTAAAGTTATTAATCTATTTTAATTAGAACGGATAATTATTGATAAACGAAAAATACAAATATAACACTTTATTTTGAAATGCAAAGGATTTTCTTTTTTAAAAGATTTCCGGTTTACCCTGTGAAATACATGTTAAATAAAATAGGAATTCGTTTAAAAAACAGCTTAGATAAGGTGCGAAAATAATAAACCGTCATTGCGAAACATTTACTGGTTGGTCTTGTGGGATGGAATGCTGTGGCAATCTGTTAATTATTAAAGGACAGCCGTAATTTCTTACAGATTGCCACAATACGCCTATGCACAGAGCCAGCCTAACGGTATTTCGCAATGACGATAATACACTTTTTAGACTGAACTCCTTTACCTGATAAATACTTTTTCTACTACAACAAACTCATCTGTTTGAACTTTCACAAGATAATA
>JAIOSH010000207.1 GCA_021107685.1 Bacteroidales bacterium
AAACGTATAATTTAATTTTATTTTCTTACATTTCAAAAAAAATATTAATTTTGATTTCAAATTTTACAATTATGGATTATACAGCATTTATTGATTTGAATTCCCTTACAGGGGAGGCAAAAAAAGAACTGGAGAGCTTTTATGAGTACCTGATTTTTAAGTATAAGAAAAAGACTAAAAGAAAAACCGATGAGGAAAATAAAAAAGAGCAGTTTTTCCGTTTTGTAGAAAAACACTCCTATAATTTACCTGAGAATTATAAATTTAACAGGGAAGAACTTCATGAAAGATAAAATACTGATTGACTCAAATGTTTGGATTTATCTTGCCTCAAAACAAGATGTCCGAAAGAAAAAAATTGCCGGAGAATTAATTTCCACAGGAATTGTAGCAGATTGTAAAATTTTATATACCGAAGACCTGCAACACAACCAACTAATCGAAAAAAAACTTCGGATTATCAACCCGTTTAAAAAGGAATTATAACAAATACTAACTTATAGCTTGGTAAATGCAATAATAAGCTCTTTTTTTATTCAATCAGATAATTATAAACAATATTCCCCGCCCCGACAATAATGTTTAATTGCCCATCATTATTTAAACTTCCAACAATAAAAGGTGTTTCGCCTGTTAAATTCTGACTGTTAATTATCAATCCATGTTTATCAAATAAGAATATTTCCCCTGTTTTATCTGAAATTATTCCAATGTAATTCTCATTTGCTGAAACAGGAAAAATCATTGGTTTGGTATTTATATCAATATTAAAGTCATGTTCTAAAATTATTTTCTTAAGTCTGTTAAAAACCACTAATTTATTATTATCAAGAAAAATAAAATCTTTAGAATTATCATTATTAATATCTTTATAAATAAAATAATGCTCGGGAGAAAATTTACCGAATGTTGTTTTTTGAATTTTACCGTTTCTATCAATATAAGTAACTTTTCCCGTATTATCAGAGGTCAGCAAAATCCCTTTATTATTGGTTTTATTAATATAAAAATCAGAATTGTTTGAATTTATGAAATCCTTTTTTATTCTAATTCTTTCTTTTCCTCTTCTGTCAGTAATAATTACATTACCATTCTCATCGGTAATAATCAAATAGTCTTTCCCATTATTAATTAAATGCTGAATTGTTTTATTAACTGTTTTTAATGATTTTATTTTATCCCATCCTTTTATGATATTTCCTGTTATGTCATAATTGTAAATTTTATTGTCTTCACAAGCTATAAGCAATCTGTATTCTTTCTTCTCATCATAATCAAATACTGCAATTCCATTTGTTGCTTTTGCCTTTAGTTTTATCGGATAATCTGCAACTTTTTCACCATTAAGGTCAATAAGGTAAATATAATTTTCAGTATTAAAAAGATATTGGATTTTGTTATTTTTATAATAATCAATCTGATATACTTCACTCATTGGGTTTTCTGTTAGGGGAATTTTCCAGATTATGTTTCCAATATGGTTAATCAGGTACATATTATTATTTTCGTCAAAAACAATAACCTTTAATTTGTTGTTTTTATGGTCTTTAATAAAATGAGGTTTGCCTGTTATATTTCCGTCAATTGTTGTTTCCCAGCTTGAAGGGTTTATTTCCTGGTAATAAGGATTATGTTTTAAATATACATTTGTATAAAACATTTGGTTAATATAGCTGAATTGAATTGCAAGTCCTTCAAAATTTATTAATGTTGATAGATACTTATCAAGTTTATCGGTAAAATGTTCATCTAAAAATGGTCGAATTATTTCTAATGATTTCCTGATATTACAATAAAGATAAATATTTGATTTTTCCGAGATATTATCTGAAAATGTAAGATAATTCGGATTTTCTATGAGTGTTTTTTGTATATAAAAAAGCTTGATCAAATTTTTTAATACTGAAGCCTGATTTGCAAAAACAACATAATCCTTTATCATTATATAATAATAATTATTAATATTTTTAAATAAAGAACCGAATAAAGCAGACAGAAGTCCGGGAATTTCAATCCGTTTTATTACATATTCATTATGTTCTGATATAAATGCCTTGTTAGCTGTTTTTTTTCGTGCAATTTCAGAAAGTTGGTTCAGATATATATTGGCTTTTTTAATATCTTTTGCATGAAAAACTGCAAATGTATTTTCTGTTATATCAAAGAACACAGGTTCGGTAATGACCAATGCAATCTCATTGCCCAACCATGGAAGAAAATGTTTTTCAATATCAGTTTTAAAATTTGTATTTATTTTTTGTATTTTCTTTTTAAACTCATTTAATTCTTTTTTCTCCTGTAAATATAATTTGTAATCTTTATAGTATTTATTAAAATCTTCAAAGCAAAAATCAATGAACAAGGAAGTATTATATGGAAGAATTTTAGTAAATTCTATTTTTCCGGGTTGTTGTTCGAACAGGTTTAAATATTGTTTACTTGTATCATTTGTAATACTATATCCGTTTAACAGCAATTCGTTATTTCTAACTATCAGGTCAAGCTCTGACCATTGATTTAAATCCGAAAGTATGTTAATAGTGTTTTTGTAATCAGGCAATGAAAATTTTGAAATAAGTTTGATAAAGTTATTAATATTTAAATAAATATTTGCATCAACATTTTTCCCTGCAGTTAATTCTACTTTTTTAAAAGATATATCATTATTGATAAAATTACCTGAATCTAACTGTTCTATTGAAGCTTCAACAAGAGAGGAATTAAAACTACATATAAAAACACCTTTATAAACGGTATATGATAAATTTTTTTCATAACCCGAAATGCTTACCATATTGATAAATGCTTCTTTATAATCCTTTTTTAAAACAATGCTTTTTTCACCGTTAATTTTTTTTATAAAGCTTTCAACATAACTTTTTCTGTAAGCAGAAGGTAAACTGATCAAATATAGAAATTCAATTTCCTTTTTTTTAATAAAGTGAGCGGAGATATAAATTTTTTGCTGTTTAATTATTTCAAAAACTGTACTATTGGTTTTTGAAACCGAATCAAGAAAATTGAGTTGATTATTAAGTTTTTTAAAATATTCAATTGTTAATATTTCTTTCCAAATATCATTTTTTTTTGATAATTTATTCCAAACCTCAGTTGTTTTGTTCAATTCAATTATCATAGCTGAATTTAAGGGTATAGCATTTATTGCAGGCAATAATGGAGATTTAAATTGTTTATAGAGGTTGTATCCGAAGAATATAATTATAATTGAAAAAAGCGATACAAGGCTGATTATGACAAGTTTTTTATTGATTTTCATATTTTAGTAAAAATTTCTATCAACAAATTTATAAAAAAATATTGCATTGAGAGAATCATTTTATTAACAGTTAATTTTTAAAATCTTAATCTTATCTTTGTAAATAAATAGAATAAATATGATAAACAATCTAAAAAAACACATTGAATCTGTTTGGGTGAACAGAGATCTTGTAAATGAAGAAAATACACAAAAATCAATAAGAGAAATTATTGACAAGTTGGATAAAGGAGAAATACGGGTTGCAGAACCTTGTGATAATACATGGAAAGTAAACGAATGGATTAAAAAAGCCGTAATATTATATTTCCTTATCCAAAAGATGGAGACAATTGAAATAGGACCTTTTGAATTTCATGACAAAATCAAGCTGAAAAACAATTATAAAGAGCTTGGGATTCGTGTTGTGCCTCATGCAATAGCAAGATATGGCTCTTATATTGCAAAGGGTGTGATAATGATGCCTTCTTATGTTAATATAGGTGCTTATGTTGATAAAGGTACAATGGTAGATACATGGGCAACGGTCGGCTCTTGCGCCCAGATTGGTAAGAATGTTCATCTGAGTGGGGGAGTGGGAATTGGCGGAGTGCTCGAACCTATTCAGGCTGCTCCCGTAATAATTGAGGATAATTGTTTTATAGGTTCAAGGAGTATTGTTGTTGAAGGTGTAAGAATTGAAAAAGAAGCTGTATTAGGAGCAAATGTTGTTATTACCATGTCAACAAAAATTATTGATGTTACAGGTAAAGAACCAAAAGAATTAAAAGGAATTGTTCCTGCCCGTTCTGTTGTAATACCGGGTTCATATAGAAGAAATTTCCCGGCAGGACAATACAATGTTTCCTGTGCTTTAATAATAGGTAAAAGAAAAAAATCAACTGATTTAAAAACTTCATTAAATGATGCATTAAGAGAATACAATGTTTCGGTTTAATTTTATTCATTATTTATATGTCAAAATATGGTTTTGATGCAGTAATTTTTGATTTAGACGGTGTTATAACTCATACTACCCTGCTACATAGCGCCGCTTGGAAAAAGATGTTTGATAATTATTTACGAAAGAGAGAACAAAAGTATGGTGAAACATTCCGGGAATTTACCTATGCTAATGATTATCTGCAATATGTTGACGGCAGGCAAAGATATGAAGGTGTGAAAATATTTTTACAATCGCGGGCAATTGAATTGCCTTATGGAGACCCGTCGGATTCTCAGGATAAAGAAACAATTTGCGGTTTAGGCAATAAAAAGAACCAGGCTTTTAATGAAGTTTTAGCCCGGGATGGTGTAAAGGTTTACGATTCAACAATTACATTAATTAAAGAATTAAAAGAAAAAGGAATAAAAGTAGGTGTTGCATCTTCAAGTAGGAATTGTGAGAAAGTTTTGAAAGCTGCCGGAATAATTGATTTATTTGAGACAAGAGTTGATGGAGTTGTATCTGCTGAATTAGGGTTAAAAGGAAAACCCGAGCCTGATATTTTTTTAAGAGCATGTAATAATATTGGAGTAACTTATGACAGAACAGTTATTGTAGAAGATGCAGTTTCAGGAGTTCAGGCTGGAGCTAAAGGAAATTTTGGTTTTGTTTTAGGCATTGCAAGAGAAAATAATGAAAGAGAATTAAAAATCAATGGGGCAGACATTGTTGTAAAAGATATTGATGAAATAGGATTTGAAGGTATAGAAAAATGGTTTCAGAATGGACTTGAACAAGATAGCTGGTCATTGAATTATTATGATTATAATATTAGCAGGGAACGCTCACGTGAAGCACTCCTTACAATAGGAAACGGCTATTTTGGAACACGCGGGGCTATGGAAGAAACAAATGTTAATAATATTAACTATCCCGGAACTTATATTGCCGGCATATATAACCGCTTAACATCGCTTGCCGCCGGCAGGGAAATTGAAAATGAAGATTTTGTGAACTGTCCGAACTGGCTGCCAATAAATTTTAAAATTGGAAATGATGATTGGTTTGATGTTAATGAAACAGAATATATTCATTTTCATAAAAAGCTAAATTTTAAGAATGGTGTTTTATTTCGTAAAATAATTGTCAAAGATAAAAAGGGTAGGGAGGTACTTATTGAATCCAAAAGAATTGCAAGTATGGACAATCCACATCTTGCTTGTTTAAGCTATAAGATTACACCGTTAAATTTTTCTAAAAAAATTACTGTAAGATCCGGATTAAATGGAGTGATAATAAATAATGGAGTTGAAAGATATAAAAAACTTAATCAAAAACATTTGGAACCTGTAAAAGAGGGGGGGAGAAATGAAACAAGCTATATTTTATTTAAAACAAATAATTCAAAAATTGAAATTGCAGAATATGCTAAAATATTAGTACAAATAAATAATAAAGCAATAAATCCTGATATTAAAATTAAAACACACTTAGGTTCGGTTTATTCGGAATTTGAACTGGATTTGGGAAAAACAGAAACTTTATGTATTGAGAAAATAGTTGCAATTTATACTTCTAATGACCAATATAAAGATCCATTACAATCAGCAAAAAATGATATAAATAATATTAAAGACTTTAATGAACTTCAAAATAAAAGCGAAAATAAATGGGCTGAAATATGGAAAGAGATTGATATGGAAATTGAAGGAGACCGTCTCAGTCAAAAGCTAATCAGGTTACATTTATATCACCTGATAGTATCTGCATCGCCTCATAATATTAATATAGATGCAAGTATAACAGCACGTGGACTTCATGGTGAAGCATATCGCGGACATATTTTTTGGGATGAGCTTTTTATTCTTCCATTTTATAATATTCATTTTTATGATACTGCCAGATCTTTTCTGATGTATAGATACAGAAGACTGGAAAAAGCAAGGGAATATGCAAAAGAACAAGCTTATAAAGGAGCTATGTTTCCCTGGCAAAGTGGAAGCGATGGAAGAGAAGAAACACAGATATTACACTTGAATCCTATGTCAGGGAAATGGGATAAGGATAACAGTTCATTACAAAGACATGTTTCATTGGCTATTGCATATAATATATATCAATATTATAAGTCAACAAATGATATTGAATTTATTGAAAATTATGGTGCTGAAATGTTCCTGGAAATATGTAGATTTTGGTCAGACAAATCAATATTTAATAAGAAATCAGGAAGATATGAAATATCAAAGGTGATGGGACCTGATGAATTTCACGAAAAAAATCCCGGTGCAAAAAAAGGTGGATTAAAAGATAATACATATACCAATATTATGGTAGTATGGACTTTAAAAAAAGCCTTTGAAATGCTTAATTTTATAGATCCGGTTTATAAGAACAAGGTAATAAATAAAATAAATTTAACAAATTCAGAACTTGACAAATGGAAGGATATAATTAAAAAGATTAATATTGATATTTCAAAACAAGGAATTTTAGCTCAATATGATGGTTATTTTAATCTTAAAGAATTGGATTGGGAAGAATACAAGGAAAAATATGGAAATATCAGTAGAATGGACAGAGTTTTAAAAGCAGAAGGAAAATCTGCTGATGATTATAAAATTGCCAAACAAGCGGATACTCTGATGATTTTTTTTAATCTTGAACCGGAAGAAGTAAAAACAATATTAAATGACCTTGGTTATATATTTCAAAATAATTTCTTAAAGGATAATTTCAAATATTATTTTAAACGAACCTCACATGGCTCAACTTTAAGCAGGGTTGTTCATGCTTATATTGCTAATAAAATTGTCAATAATGAATTAAGTTGGGAATTATTCAAGAATGCACTAATTAGTGATTATAATGATACACAGGGTGGCACAACAGCCGAAGGAATTCATACAGGGGTGATGGCAGGAACAATCCTTATTGCATTGACTTCCTATGCAGGATTGAATTTAAAATCGGATATTGTAAAATTTCATCCTGTTCTTCCCGAACATTGGAGGAAAATAAAATTTAATTTTAATTTTAAAAAAACCCATTACACTTGCAATATTTCTAAAAAAAGAATTAAAGTAAAAATTTCAGATTCAAAAGACAGATTAGTCAATATTGAAGTTTTAGGAAAAAAATATTTATTGAATGAAAATGAGTGGAAAGAGATTGATTTGGTCTTATCCTAACAGTTTTTTTCAACTTGTTAGTATGATATTTTCATCACAGACTCCTCCATTCCGAAACTTCTTAATGCAAACTCATGAAGGTCTTTCTAAATCTATAATCTGTTTCAACCTTTCAAGTCCCAACCACACAGGCTTTCTTCGAATTGAAAGGTTTTGCCTGCAATTCAAAGGAAAAAACATCAGAAGGCATTTCCAAAATCATTCATCTCATTAATTTAATGCAGTTCGCCACGGATTCTTTATCATTCATTCAATA
>JAIOSH010000295.1 GCA_021107685.1 Bacteroidales bacterium
GAGTCTATGCTGAAAAATTCAAAATATTGGATAGAAAAGCTTGATCTGAAAAAACATCCCGAAGGCGGCTATTTTAAAGAAGTTTACAGGTCGGAAGAAATTGTCAAAAAAGAACATTTACCAAAGCATTTTTCAGGAAATCGCTGCTTTTCAACTTCAATATATTTTTTACTTGAAGGCTCTGAATACTCTGCTTTTCATAAAATTATGTCCGATGAAATATGGCATTTTTATTCAGGAACATCTTTAACAATATTTGTTATTAATAATGATGGTAAATTAGAGAAGATATATTTGGGGAATAAGCCCGATAAAGGAGAAAAATTACAGGCAATAATAAAAAAAGGCTGTTGGTTTGCAGTTAAAGTAAATAATAAAAATTCTTATGGATTGGTAGGCTGTACTGTTGCTCCCGGCTTTGATTTTAATGATTTTGAATTAGCAAAAAAAGATAATTTAATAAAATTATATCCTGAACATAAGGCAATTATTGAAGAACTTAGTGTGGGTTAAATGTTATAAGTTATACGTTATTAGTTACTCACAATATAATGTTGATAAGTTTTTTTATAAATGTATTGATTAATAATTTTCAAATTATTATTTTTGACAGATTATGTCAATAGGAATTATGTCAACAAAAACAATAGGCGAAAAGTTAAGACAGCTAAGGGAAGAAAATAAATTACCATTACGTAAAGTTGCAGCTTTACTTGACATAGATGTGGCTATTTTAAGCAAAATGGAACGAGGAGAAAGAAAACTCACAAAGAAAGTAGTTTTAAAACTTGCAAACATATATAAATACAGTGCTGACAACCTTTTAGTTTTATTTCTCTGCGATAAAATAATGTATGAAATTCAAGACGAAGACCTTGGAGAAAAAGCTTTAGAAGTAGCAGAGAAAAGAGTCAAATATTTAAAAGCTAACAAAAAGAAATGACGATTAAGCAACTCATAGAAAAATACAAAACCGACAGGGATTCTTACTTGACAAACAAGTATAATGAAACATTGCTTCGCAGTGATTTCTTAGACCCTTTTTTCGAGTTGCTTGGTTGGGACATCAAGAACAATGCAGGTAAACCGACAAACGAGAGAGAGGTAATTTTGGAAGAACCGTTAAAAGCAAACGCTTCTGAACATTCCAAAAAACCTGATTATACTTTTCGTCTATTTTCGGAAAGGAAATTCTTTTTAGAAGCTAAAAAACCAAGTGTTACAATTGAATCGAATAATGATACTGCGAAACAAGTTAGACGTTATGGATTTACAGCCAAACTGAAAGTTTCTGCTCTTTCCAACTTTGAATATCTTATCATTTACGACACATCAATTAAGGTTGATGAAGACGATACCTTTCAAAAGGCATTAGTAAAGAAATACCATTACACTGAATACGAAAACAAGTTTGAAGAAATCAAAAAGCTTTTAGGAAAAGAAGCTGTTTATTCAGGAGCATTTGAAACTGAATGGCAAGACATTGAAGCTAAAATAAATCAGTATTCAATTGACAATCTATTCTTAAATCAAATTAATGAATGGAGAAAATCATTAGGTACTGAAATCTATAAACATAAACCTAAAATTGACGAACAACAATTAAATGATGTTGTTCAAAGCTATTTGAACAGAGTTTTATTTTTGCGAGTTTGCGAGGATAGAAATTTAGAAGATTACCAAACGCTTTTAAAGTTTGCCAATACTAATGATTTTAAAGCACTCATTAAAAAGTTTGAACAAGCAGACAAAAGGTATAATTCAGGGCTGTTTGACCAACTACTGAAAGACAAGATTGTTGAAAATATCAGTTCTGTCTTTTGGTCAATTATCAGGCAACTTTATTATCCTGAAAGCCCATATTCATTTTCAGTTTTTTCATCTGACGTTTTAGGAAATATCTACGAAATTTTCATTTCTGAAAAATTAGTTATACAAAACGGCACGCTTGCCTTAGTTAAAAAGCCTGAAAACATTGACAGAGACATTATAACTACTCCAACATTTATAATCAGTGATATTTTAAGAAACACGGTTTTGCCAAAATGCAAAGAAAAAACCGACAAAGAAATATTGAAATTAAAATTCGCTGATATTTCCTGTGGTTCAGGAGCATTTTTACTGGAATTATTCCAATTGTTGAATGATATCCTAATTGACTATTATTTAATGAGTGACAAATCAAAACTCATTCAAACCAACATCAATACTTTCAAACTTCCTTTCAGAATAAAAAGAGAACTTTTGTTGAATTGCATTTATGGCGTTGACAAAGATTTCAATGCAGTTGAAACCACTAAATTTGGTTTGTTATTAGAACTGTTAGAAGATGAAGATGTAAATTCAACTAATGCTTCAAAACCTGTTTTGCCTGACCTTTCAGAAAATATATTTTTTGGAAACAGTTTGTTGAATCCAAAACAAGTAACTAAGAAGAAAGACCAGATAATTATCAACCCATTTGATTTTTCAAAACTTCGATTTAATGTTATTGTAGGCAATCCACCTTATATGAAATCGGCGGATATGAAAAACATTACTCCACTTGAGTTACCGTTATACAAAACAAATTTTGTTTCTGCTTACAAACAGTTTGACAAATACTTTCTTTTTCTTGAACAAGGAATTAATTTACTAACCAGTGACGGAATTTTAGGATACATCGTTCCAAGTAAATTTACAAAAGTAAGTATAAGAAGGTTTCTTAACGAGAATAATTTGGGAGTTTCCCTGCGGGTTGGGCAATCCGCTATATTTTTTTTCTGTGAAAAAACAGAAAAAAGAATGCCATTACTATCCCTAACGCAAATTGCTGCATAAAAAAACAAATATGATAAAACTATTTTCAACCCAATCTAAGACATTAATAAAAGTAATTGATAAATCAGAAACCGAGTTAAATAAATTCCTTTCTGAAAACTGGCATAACTTTTTTCCACAATATGTTTTTATAAAAAGTGAATTTGCACTTGAAGGAAATGTCAGAAGTAGAGGCACATCAGGTAGAATTGATATTTTGGCTTTTAATCCTAAATCCAAAAAATTCATTGTTTTTGAATTAAAAAAGGAAAAGGATAAAAATATTCGAAATCAAGTAAGTGACTATAGGGATTATATTGAAGATAATTTTAGTCAGATTTATCTTTTAGCACTTCAAAAATATAAAGTAGAAATACCATCGTTTGAAAGGATTTCACAAGATACAATTGAGGTTGTTATGATTGCAAAAAGTTTTTCATCAACTGATATTGAAAGAGTCAAAAAAAGCAAGAGTAAAAACCTAACTACTTTAATACGATATATTTGGTTTGAAAACGAGCTATTACTAATTGATTATATAAACAATGACCCTGACGATTTAATCGAAAAAGAAAATGCTGAGAAGTTGAGAAAAATCAAAAATATTATTGAAAATGAGAAGTCTCTATATGCTGATGTTGATGCTTTTCTTTTCGGAAAGGAAGAAGCTCAAAGACTTTTCAAGATTTTTTTTGAATCCTTGAACAAACTAAAAAAGGCTACACTAGAAGTTCAGGCAACAAAAATCAAAATAGGATTTAAGAACGAGACCTTTTCAGTAATTGGTTATGCCGGAAAAACGGGAAAAAAATGTTTTTTGGTAATCAATACAAATATAAACCAAGTTGTAGAATTAGGAGAAATTGTGGATGATAGAGTTCGACCAAATATGAAGAAGAAAGGAAGTATTGGTTCTGAAAGGTATGAGGTATTTATTACAACGGAAAATGAATTATTGAAATTTTTGAAAATCATTGAAAATAATTAGCACAATGAAGATAAATGATTTAGAAGATATGTGGGAAGGATTCTCCGAAATCCGATTAGATATTAATGACTCATTGCAGAATGATTTTTATCATTGGCAAAAAGGAACAAGTAGAATTACAATTTTGAAATGGTTTAATACACACCTTGTAGATGGAATACTATTTCAAAAGTTTTCTGTAGAGCAACTTGAACTTCTTTGGGATGAATTCTCAAATATTCCTATTAATCTTGAAGATGAGATTGAACTTGATTTCTATTGCTGGAAAAAAGGGACTTATCGTTTTGAAATTTGGCACTGGTTTGATGAAAAATTACCTAATGGAATTGCCGAGTGGACAGCAGCATAAAGACATATAATCTATTCACCAAATTTACCAATGTATGGGTTTCCTTTGTTGTAGGTTCAAGTTTGCTACTCAAAGAAAATGGGAAAATCGGTTTCGTAATTCCTGCAGAAATATTGCAGGTTTCTTATGCTCAACAGTTACGAGGATTTTTAGCTCATTTTTACAATAAAATCAATATCATTTCATTTGAAAAATTAGTGTTTCCCGATATTCAGCAGGAAGTTGTTTTATTGCTTTGCGAAAAAAACGGAAGCGATTCCCATTTAATTGAGCATTTAGAATTAAGAGATGCTTCCGAACTTGGAAAATTAGATGTAAGCGTTCTTAGGAGTCCTTCTAAAAAAATTGATTTTAAGTTTAATAAGTGGACTTATTATTTTTTGGAACAAGAAGAAATTAACTTTCTGGAAAAAATTGCAGAAAGGAAAAACATTCCAACTATTAGTAATTATGCAAATGTAGAAGTTGGAATTACTACAGGAGCTAATGATTACTTTACAGTTCCTTTGCTTGTAGTAGAGGCTTACGATTTGAAAGAGTTTGCCAAACCAATGGTTGGTAGAAGCGTTCAGGTAAACAGTGTAATTTTTACTAAAGAAGATTGGGAACTAAACAGGCAGACAAAAGCCAAATCCCATTTATTAGTATTTCCATCAAAAGAAAATATCAACGGACAAAAAGGTGCAAGTTCCTACATCAAATTAGGCGAGTCAATGGGAATCAATAAAGGTTACAAAACAAGTATTCGTGATAATTGGTTTGTAATTCCGTCCATTAAATTATCGGATGCTTTATTTATCAGAAGGAATAATTTATATCCCAGATTAATCTTGAATGAAGCCGAAGCCTACACAACCGACACAATGCACCGCGTATTTATGAAAAAGGATACCAATAAAAAGGCGTTTATAGCCAGTTTTTACAATTCATTGTCTTTGGCATTTTCTGAAATTGTAGGACGTAGTTACGGAGGTGGAGTTTTGGAACTTATGCCGAGCGAAGCAGGAAAGATACTACTACCTTACCAAACCGAAAACGCAGAATTACTTTCAACCATTGACAAAATGATGAGAGATAAAAATAGCATTGACCAAATTTTGAAAATCACAAACGAGCAAATCCTAAAAAAAGGATACAGCTTTTCCGATAAAGAAATAAAACTTGCAGATAGTATTTGGAAAAAATTGTCGGCAAGGAGATTAAATAGAAATAAATCATAAATATTATGGGAGAATGGTCAAAAAAAATTGGAGAATATGGAGAAAATGTTGTGAAAACATTTTTCTCTGTAATCGGTTGGAATGATTTGGCAACCGGTGTAACTCTACCTTGTTTAAACAACAATATACATTTAAACGAGAATGGCAATCCGAAAACAACTCACGGAATTGATTTTCTATATTCCTATATTAATCCTCTTGTTTCAGGACAGCTAAATAATGTATTGATTTCGTCAAAATACAAGACAGAAAAATATCCCAATAGTCCAACGAAACTATTTAAAGAGTTTATGGAAGACATAATAACGACTATTGAGTGTTACAGCCTTTCTGAAATAAAAAACAGCTCATCATCTGCATATCAATATTCAAGTATAAATGATGTTGGTATCCTATTTTGGCTAAATAATAATCCTGAAAGTACTGATGATTTAATCAGTATTATTGCCTCTGCCAGAATTATTGACACCCAAAGTAATAATGCTATATATATTATGGATAATAAGCGTGTAGCTTTTGTTCTTGAAGTAATGAAGTTTGTAAAAACAAAAAACGACAAGTTTGATTACTTCTTCTACTATCCAAATACAGGACAGAATATAAATCCATTGAAAAGGGAGAATGTAGGTAAAGTACTTCCAGTAGAGTATCTCAATTCAACTATAATCCCTATAAAGTTGGTAAACAAGGATAATCCTAAAGAGATAAGTTGGCTACTTGCAACAGCAGATAATTTTGAAGAAAATGATTTAATGAAAATAATGGGTTTGGCTAAAGATATTACAACAGAACTTGTTAGTCAGATTATTATCGCATTTCCTGATTATGATGAAAATTATCACAGTCAGACTGTTACTTTAACAAAGCAAAAGTTTCAATCAGGTGAGTTTACAAAATATATTACAGTAATTAATTTTCTTAATCCTATTAGTGTATTTTAGTTATGAATGCTGAACATAAAGACATCCAAAAAATACTCCCTTATGGCGAACAACTAAGAGGTTTTTCCAATCAAAAGTATATCACACCGGCAGAACTAAACAGGATTCTTAGAGAAAGAGGAATTTTTGCATTGAGTTCTGATAAAGATTATACCGTCCCCCTACTTCAGACACTATTACTCTCGCCGAAAGAATTTGATAAAATAAGAGAAGCATTTTCAACAAGAGAAGACAACAAAAAGGTTAATTCAAGCGATATTAATTGGGCAAATAATGCTCAAATCTTAGTACCTGATTTGTTAACAGTCAATGTAGATGATTTTATTAAACAAAAGTTACCTACTTGTAAATTAGAACAACCAATTCGCTTTGCACCAGTTACAAACAACCCTAATCATTTGCAGGCAGAATTTTCATTAAAAAGAAATGATATTAATAAGTCTTGGTATGAACAAACCAACATTTTTGATAGTACTATTGAGTTTATTAATGATAGTAATGGTAAAGGAAGAGTTATAATTTCTCATACTGCACCTGAGACTAAAGAACTTGCAGAATTTGTTGTCAGGAAACAAGTTGAAGAGTATAAGAAAAAGGGAGTAATTGCCCCAAAAGAAGAATTACGAAAAATTATTTTCAAGGATTTTAGTAATGAAGAGAGATTTGTATTTTTCTTTCGGTTAACTAATCATTTGCAAAGTGAATATTTTGAATGTCAAGACATAAAAGATATATCCATAAAACCGGAAGAAACTGTCTTACCAGATGAAATAAAATGGATGGAAGAGCTTAATAAAATCTTGTTATCGGGAAAATCCTTGGATAAAAAAGACTTTATAAAAGAGAATAAATTTCACAAGCATTTGATTTTATGGAGTATTGATTCAACTTTTTCATATAACTTTAAAGGTCAATCAGGTGTTTTTACTGTTAACTTTGGATTTCCTGATTATACTTCAAAAAAGGAAAATGCAGAATTTGAATTGAATATTTCAACTATATTACCTTCAAAATCATTGGATGCAAGGTTAAAAAGACTTTTAAAATCTCAATTATTATCTGAAATGGATAAACAAAAATCAATTGTTTATAACAATTTCTTGGAATATAAAAACAAGGACAATTAATTATGAGTGCTAATTTTATAGAAACAACCATTGAAAATTTCCGCATACATATGGTGGGAAATAAGGTTGCAGATGAACAATATTTTATTTCCCGAAAAGAAATTGTTGTTGATAATGATTTAAAAACACTATTATCACATTATTTTCTTTCGCCTTTCAAATCTGATGAATATTATCATTTTTATCACGATGTTAATCTATCTTTAAACGAAGTTTACACTTATGTTTCAAAAATATTTAACAATCCTGATTCTTTAAATGAGCAATCCGTCAATCTTACGAAGCATTTATATAATCAAAGTGTACATCCAAAAATTAAGAGTGGAGAGTTTTATGTAGTATATTTTAAAGACTGCATTTTAAATGGTGAAACGCTTGATGCTGTGGGTTTATTCAAATCTGAAAATAAAGACACATTTTTAGAAGTAGAACAAGTGAACGAAGAGTTTGAAATAGAAAGCCGCAAAGGAATTAACATTAATAAACTTGACAAAGGTTGCTTGATTTTTAATACAGCAAAAGAAAACGGTTATGTTATTTCAATTGTAGATAATACAAATAAAGGAAATGAAGCCCAATATTGGAAAGACGACTTTTTAAGCGTAATTATTATCAATAACGAATATCATCAGACTAATCAATTTTTAGGGATAGCAAAACAATTTGTAACCGAACAACTAACAGAAGAATATGATGTAAACAAAGCCGACCAAATTGATTTGCTGAATCGTTCTGTTGAGTATTTTAAAATCCATGAAACATTTGAAAAAGAAGACTTTGAAAAAGAAGTTTTTCAAGATGACGGAATAATAAATTCATTTCAAAAATTTAATGAATCGTATATTAATGACAATGATGTTGATTTGTCTGATAATTTTGAAATTTCATCTCAAGCGGTAAAAAAACAAGCAAGAGTTTTTAAAAGTGTTTTGAAGTTGGATAAGAATTTTCATATTTATATTCATGGTGACAGAAAGTTGATAGAACAAGGTGTGGAAAAAGATGGACGAAAATATTATAAGATATACTACCAAGATGAAAGGTAATCCAGCCCACACAGCCAAGCACAATTGCAATTCGCACAAGTCAACGCTAAAGGCAAAAATTACCGAAATAGTAGTAAATTCAAGACTTGTAGCCTGTTTCAAGTTCATCGTAAATTGATACTAACGAGCTTCGAAATCGGCAACATTTTCATACACTTAACGTCAGACTGTCTAAAAACTATTA
>JAIOSH010000502.1 GCA_021107685.1 Bacteroidales bacterium
AACGGATACTGGAAAACCAGAAGGAAAAGTTGGAAGTAATGGTTGATGAGCGGACTGAAGAACTTGCTTTGGAAAAAGAGAAAACAGAGGAGTTGCTGTTAAATACACTTCCATTAAAGGTTGTAAATGAATTAAAAGAAAATGGAAAATCCGAGCCAGAAAGTTTCGATAATGTAACGGTGTATTTTTCCGATATTGTTGGCTTTACAGATATTTCGTCAAAACTCGATCCTAAAGCTCTGATTAGTGAATTGAATGAAATGTTTACTGTATTTGATGATATCATGGTAAAGCATAACTGTGAAAGAATTAAAACAATCGGCGATGCTTATCTTGCTGTTAGCGGAATGCCCCGGAAGAATAAAAATCATGCGGAAAACATGGTTAATGCTGCCATAGATATCAAACATTATCTCGAAAATCGAAACGATTCTTCTGAAATTAAATGGCAGGCAAGGATCGGGATACACACAGGCAAAGTTGTAGGCGGTATAGTTGGCGTGAGAAAATATATTTATGATGTTTTCGGTGATACTATTAATACCGCATCAAGAATGGAAAGCAATTCAGAACCTATGCGTATAAATGTATCAGAAACAACCTATATGATACTTAAGGATAAATATAATTTTATTAAAAGAGAAACAATAAATGTAAAAGGTAAAGGAAGTATGAAAATGTTTTTCCTAGATGCCTAAGAATAATAAAAAAAACAATTTGTTATTAAATCAAATAAATACAATTAAAAAAATAAGTAAAATCAACCTTTTTTCAAGCTTTTAAAAATGACGAAAGTTACGAATAATCGGCAATTTCAGGGGCAAAATATTTGCTTATGTCATTATTTCAGTTAGTTTCGTTGTATCTTTTTGTGTTGGATTATGTTAAATACGAAACCGTAGCCTATACGAGTGGCGGAATCATTTATGACGAATTTTAAGGCGTTTTGCCTAAATATTTTTGTAAGTTAAATTTTGATTATTGCTCAGAAAGTTTTATTTTTGAGCAAAATTTTTATAAAACAAAATTATGAGCCAGTTAGATAAAATTTCAATCGACCCGGAAATTTGTCATGGCAAACCTTGTATTCGAGGTATGAGATGGCCAGTAGAGGTAATTATTGATATGCTTGGTGCAGGCATGACCATTGACCAAATAACAGAGGATCATCCGGAATTAGAAAGAGAAGATATTATGGCAAGTTTAAATTTTGCCAAATTGTATTTATCCTGACATTCGATTAAAGAAGTTGCATAATGAGATTTCTTTGCGGTGTACATATCTCTTTTAAAATTGTAAATCATTTGATTTCATTGGGATTTGAGGCAATTCATGTAAATAAAATTCTTGATAAATAGAATACAAAGGATAAAGATATATGTGAATATGCTGATTCTAATGATTTTATTCTTGTTACAAAGGATTCAGATTTTCGTGATAGTTTCTTCATTAATAAAACACTGATAATCAATAATAAAATTTGACGTCAGTAAAAATTTAAAAAAAACGCCTTGTAAAGCTATTGAAAAATGATTTGAACTAAAACCGGAAATTTTTAAAGAAAATCCGTTGGCATTTCAAAATAAAGTGTTAAATTTGCAATAAAATATTAATTCGAGTTTTTGTAAACAACCTATTAAATTTAATAGGAAAGTTTAAATATTTAATTATTTTAAAAATATATTAGTAATTTTGAACTCTTATTTGTGAAATGTAATGAAAATCAGACGACTTCTATATAATATCGACTATACTCATATAATTACTTTTAGAGAAGAGTATAAACAAGCAGTATTACCATATTTTGGGTTTGATAACTTAAGGTATGGAATTGACAATGAAAATACAATTAATGAAAATATCCGATTGGTTTTTTCTACAGAAACAATTGCTTTATTTATTCGGAAAGAAGGAATAACATTTTTATTTGAGGGAGATATTATTGATTTAAAAAATCAAACCGGTGTAATAAAATTTTTTTGGGACATTTATGAAAAAATTAAAGCTTTTAAAGGATATAAAAAATCAAATAGTCATAGTTTAATAGCTCATGCAGTTGATATTAAAGGAAAAGATGAAATTGGTGAAGTTTTAAGTAATAACCCATATTTTAAATTAAACCCTTTTGGAAAGCTTGATGAATTTACAAGTATATATGATTTCAAGAAAAATGAAAAGACATATAAATTTTCATTTGGTAATTATTCCGAAAAAGATATTAAAAATCAAGATTTAACTCCCTTTAAAACCGAATACAACAAAGAGTTATTTGATAATGTTGGTTTAATGTGTCGACTAGAAATATTTGAAGACTGTAAAACTCCTAGTTTCAATAAATTTAAAACATTACTGACAGATGCAGAAGATATTATAGCATCTTATAAATTAGTATAAAATGGCAAATGATATTTTAGAAATAGAACATGATTTATTTGATGAGAATTCAATAACCGAATTTAAAACAAAAATTCATTTAGAAGAATATGATAGTGATGAAGATATCTATAGCTCTGAAAATTTTTTACTACAAAATGATTTTGTAAAAGGATTATTTACTTCTGACATTAAGCAACCTCATCTAAAATTTGATGAAGAAAAAGTATTAACAAAAGAAGTCGAATTACTGGGTTCAGATACCGTAATTATTAGTGCTTGGAAAAATGTAGAAAACATCTCTGCCAGATTAATAGAACATTACGACGATACAGTTGTTCTTGAGTGTTTAATTGATAAAGAAATGAGGATATATGAAGAAAGAGAATTTCTATTATCTTTATTTACCGGCTATGACCTAATAATTGGTAATCTTTTTTTACTACGGATTTTTGAAAGAAAAAACGAAATTAGAATAGAAATACATAATGGATCCGGATTAACGATGGAAGACGATTTTCCTAAATTAGATTTTGTAAAAGAATTTAGTAATAGTAGACTTTTTAAAAAAAATAATATTGGGGACGGTAAACTTTAAAAATGTTGGACAGGGTGATTCTATTATTATAGAATGGAGTAATGAGGGGAAAAATAATATTGGTATAATTGACTGCAACTTATATGATAATAAAAATCCTATTCTTGAATACTTATCACATAAATCAATAACTGAGATTGAATTTGTAGTCCTTTCACATTTTCATTTTGACCATTTTTCAGGCATGCCCGATCTTTTCAAATTTTGTTTTGAAAAAAACATAAAAATAAAATGGTTCCTTCACACTCTTGCCGAACATGTTTTACAGATTTATAACAAGATGTTTATAAGTAAAAAAATTGAAAAAGCCGTTATTGGCTTTTTTTATTATTTTGAACTTTTAGATAAAAACATTCTTAATGACTTGGCTGTAAATTCCTATACTGCACCAATCCAATTGTCAAATACAATATCTATGTCCTTCTTAGCTCCGAGCGTGAAGACAGGAAGAAATATAGCAAAACAAATAAATAAAAAAGTAAACACAAAAAAATTTACTTATTTTGATATAAATAAGCTATCAACAATAACTTATATTAATAACAATGATAGTGGCATCTTGTTAACTTCAGACGCAGTAAAAGATTGTTTTAGAAATTTACATAAAAGAATTAATAAAGAGATTGTATTAGTTCAAGTTCCCCATCATGGTTCTTTAATGAATATTTATCAGGATTTTTGGAATAAATTATCAAAAAAGGATAAATGCCCTGCTGTATTTTCTGTTGGTTATGAACCAAAGGATAAATTACCTAATAAAGAAACGGTAGAATTATTTGATAAATTAGGTTTTGATGTTCATTCGACAAACTCTGTATTTGGTATTAATGAGTATTTTAACATAAATTCAAGCACAACAAATAATTTATCTAATATTACTAAAACAAAGTATTTAAATCATTTTTCTAAAAAAAGAAATACAACATACAGATACCCTATTAATAATTCCAAATACGAGGGAGACCAACAATTCGATGTTTTATAATAGCACGAACGTACACCATAAAGCAAGGGATTATTCTGCGAAGCAGCATTAATCTCTTACTTTGTTATATTCATTTATTCTAAATTTCAAACAACTAATACATTATGAAAAAAAAAGAATTATTCACAATCCTAAGTATTTTGTTCTTTACATTAACTTGTTTCGGGCAAAATTATAATCCAAAAGCTAACTCAGAAGCAATCGTTAAAGCCGATAACGTACGTTTCACTATACTTACACCAAGAGTGATACGCATGGAATGGTCGGAAGACGGAAATTTTGTTGATAATGCTTCACTTATATTTGTAAACAGGCAATTGCCGGTTCCCGAATATAGTACGAAAAAAACAGATACACTTTTGCTTATCAAAACTGAATTTCTTGAAATAAGATACAAAACAGAAACCGGAAAGTTAAGTGAAAACAACTTATCTGTTAAATATTTTGAAACCGGCAAAGAAATTTTTGAATGGCATCCAGGATTGGAAAACAAAGGAAATCTTCTCGGTACTGCCCGAACATTAGATGGCGTTAATGGAGCTACCAAAATTAAAAGGGATGGAAAGCATGAGTTAGAATTAGGACAGGGAATTATTTCAACAGACGGATGGGTTTTGATTGATGATTCGGGAAAACCAATTTTTGACAATTCGGAATGGCAATGGGTAATGCCGCGAGATAGAAAAGAGCATCAGGATTGGTATTTTTTTGGTTATGGTAAAAATTATAAGGATGCATTATACGACTTTACACAAGTTGCAGGAAAAATTCCCATACCCCCAAAATTTACTTTTGGCATTTGGTGGTCGAGATATTGGGCATATTCTGATTTAGAATACAGGGAATTAGTAAATGAATATAAAATTCATAATGTTCCTTTAGATGTGCTTGTAGTTGATATGGACTGGCATATCACAGAAAAGCCTGAATGGTACAAGGATGGCAAAAAACCGAGAGATCAGGCAAACCAATGGGCAGGATGGACAGGACTTACCTGGGAAAAAGCCTATTTTCCCGATCATAAAAAATTCCTGAAATGGACAGATGAACAAAATATCAAAACATGCTTAAACCTTCATCCTGCCTCCGGTATTCAACCTCACGAAGAAGCTTACCCCGAATTTGCAAAGGCAATGGGAATAGACCCTGAAACAAAAAAATATATTCCATTTGATATTGTTAATAAGAAATATGCACAAAATTTTTTCGATTTGATTTTACACCCCATGGAAAATGCAGGTGTGGACTTTTGGTGGTTAGACTGGCAACAATGGAGCACAACAACGATAGATGGTGTTAAACCGATTTTTTATTTAAACTATGTACTTTTCAGCGATATGCAGCGACAAGGTAAACGTCCTCTGATATTTCATCGTTGGGGTGGGTTAGGAAACCATAGGTACCAGATTGGTTTTTCGGGCGACACTTATATTACATGGGAATCGCTTAATTATCAACCGTATTTTACTTCCACAGCTTCAAATGTTTGTTTTGGATACTGGAGCCATGATATTGGCGGGCATTATGGCGGCACACTCGAAGAAAAAAAGGACCCTGAATTATATACACGATGGATACAATGGGGTGCATTTAGCCCTGTATTCAGAACACATTGTACAAAAGACCCTGAAATTGAGCGAAGAATGTGGGCATATCCAATAGACTATTTTTATGCAATGCGGGATGCTGTAAAACTAAGGTATTCCCTTTTCCCTTACATTTACACTGCTGCAAAAAAAGCTCACGAAACAGGTGTTTCCCTTATCAGTCCGATGTATTACGATTTTCCGGAAGAAGAAAATGCTTATAAATTCCCCGGACAATATATGTTTGGAAATGCACTTTTGATAGCCCCGATAACCGGCAAGATTGGGAAAGATAGTTTATATGTTGAAAAAGAAATATGGCTGCCCAAAGGTAAATGGATAGAGTATTGTACCGGTACTATTATTGAAGGGAACAAAATAATAAAACGTCCATATTTATTATCCGAAATTCCAATTTTTGTTAAACAGGGTGCTATAATTCCTATGCAATCCGACATGAACAAAATAGCTGAAACAGAAACCAATCCGCTTATTCTTACAATATTTCCCGGACAGTCGGGGCAGACAAAAATTTATGATGATGCAGGTGATAATGAAAACTATTTAAAGGGTGAGTTTACGTTTACAAAAGTTAACTTTACAAAAGAAGATAATAAGTTAAACATCCATATTTTACCCATTGATGGAGAATATGAAAATATGCCTGCGAAAAAAGCTTATGAGGTGCGCCTTCCTCTGACGTTTCCTCCAAAGTCAGTTAAAATAAATGGAAATGAAGTAACTTACAATGAACTTATCAAATCAAACTCCTGGTCATACAATGGAAACGATTTAAGTACTATAATAAAAACCAACGAAATTGCCGTAACACAAAAAATAAATATCGAAATAACCTTCCCTGATGAAGATATTGCTCAATTATCCGGTAAAGTCGGATTATTTAACAGAATGATGTTTGTAAATAAAAAAATACAATTAATGCGATCAGAATGGAAATATCCTTTGACCAATTATATGTTGCATGACATTGCCGCAATAGCCCAGACGGGTTATAGAATTTCTTTAAATTCCGAATTAAAGAATGTAAAAGCCGAACTATCAAACCTTGAAAAAGAATTTCAATTATTTTATGAAGCTCTTGAAAAAAGATCGGTGGAATCAAATAAGCTCAAACCGGTATTTGATTTTGTTAAGGTGATGAAAGAATAAACAAAAGGTGAAAATACCCGCCATTTTTTTGCCCAATCGTAAATATAATTGTATTAAGAGTTTATGGAGACACTCTAATAGTGTTTGTCTATAATATCGTCATTGCGATGAACCGTAGGGAAGACATGTGTGTTGGCGTTCAGAAGCAATCTGTTTATTTGAAACCTAATTCATTATTTATTAACAGATTGCCACGAAACTCTATCACACAATCCCTACTGTCAGTTTCTCGCAATGACGGTGATTCTTTG
>JAIOSH010000169.1 GCA_021107685.1 Bacteroidales bacterium
CTTTTTTATGTGAATAGAAATGATGATGCAAATAATGATTTGCTTTACCCTCTAATTGATAAGATTATTAATAACACAAATAGCTAAAATGACAGATTCAAAAAAGAACATACGTTTTATTATTATAGTGTCAATATTGCCTGTTATTATAATATTGCTGATATTTTGGATTTGCTTACAAGATTGTTCTCAAACAATTCCAATAAGTAATAATGCCTATTCGTATAAAGATACCCTTCAATTAGATTCTGCTACTCTAATTCTTATAAAGAATAATAAGCTGGAATACTTATTAGATTATCGCAAAAATTATGATAGCACAAGAACTATTATCTATAAACGAATTGATGATTTGGAATGTATTATTGAGAAACAGCAAAAATGTGACGATTTCTTAAAAATGGAAAGATGGTTTATAGGTGTATTATTGTCACTTATTGGAATAATTGGAGTAATAATAGGGTTGTGGAGTACTTTTAACTTAAAATTTAGCTATGATGACAAAAAGGAGGCATTAGACAAACAGTTTAATAAAATAGAAGATGATATTAAAGAGACAAAAAAGAAACTTAATGAATCTCTTAAAGAAAAAACTAATATAGATATAAGCAATTATCGAAAAGAAATAGCTAAAAACAAGCTCAATATCATCTATCAGTATGGTATAAAAGATTTTAATAATAAGAATTATGATACTGCACGATCATACTTCAATAGTGCTTATAATTCAGTTTTCCGTTTGGAAAGTACTTGTTATTTCCTGGGTGTGTGCTATAAAAAACTTGGCGATAATGAAAAGGCTTTAAATATCTTAACTGAAGCTTTAGAAAAAAACAAAAAATTCCCTGCTCGTATAAATGAAATCCAAAAAGAAATTGATGAAATAAAAAAATTAATGAATAAAAAGGAATAGAAAATAAAAAATAAAAAAGACCTTTTATAAAGTCTTTCTGAAAAATATATTATGGAGTGTATTAATTTCTAAATGAAGTGTAAAATTTAAACGACATATAAAGTAAAAAACGAACTGCGGTAAAACGCCTACTTGCCGTTATGTGCATTAAATGATTAACACAAAATAAACATTAATTATTAATTTAAAGGAAATTATTATGAAAACAAAAAGATTTATTATTAGCACTTTATTAGGAGTGGTATTTGGGTTTGTATGCTATGGTTTTGCATCAAGCGGACAAAATGAAATACCATTAGTATTAGCTGTAAATATTATTCTTGGCAGAACACTTATTGGTGTTGCAATCGGAATAAGTAGATTTTCATTAAAGCATTGGACTTTGCACGGAATAATTATGGGGTTGGTATTTAGTTTGCCTGCCGCTTTCGGTGCAATGTTAGGACCTGAAAATCCTGAATTTAGTCATACTATGTTGTTTGTCTCTACAATTGTAATGGGAATGATCTACGGATTTTTGATTGAATTAATTACTTCTGTTTTATTTAAAGCGAAACAATAAGGGTGAGCATTTTACAATTACAATTAGAAAATAGATTTCCTGAATGTGAAAAAGAATCACAGAAAAAACGATTGGAAAAGAAGAAGGTTTTTAAAATTGAAATTTGAAACAATAAGTTATTTTTGTATTTTCCTATGCTCCAAGCTCAATCTCTTCCGACTTCGGTCTTCGGTTTTCTGACTTCGGTTTTCTGACTTCAGTCTTCTAACTTCTGACTTTGAAAACAATAACGTATTGCAATATAAATCCAATTCATTACTTTTAATACAGACTATATACAAGCCCTTAAAGCAATAATGAAATTTCTTCCGGGTGCTACAATACCTGAAGAATACGGACGATAACGATTGTTAAATATATTTTCCAGACCAAGATTCAGTTGTACATACTTGTTAAGCTGATAGGATGTTTTAATATTAATGGTAAACCATGAAGGAGAATACGGATTGCCATTATTATCCGTTGCATACATAAATGGTTTATCCTGTTCGGAAGGTGCTAAATCCTTATTTTTAATTACCCCGTTATAATTAGCATACAAATCAATTTTAATTTTTTCAGCAGTATATGTTAAACCTGTACTTCCGAACAATGGAGGCACATGACGCAAAGGAATATTATCATTATCCTCGCCTTTAGTATATGTTAAACTTGTTTTAAAAGAAAAATAGCTCGTCAGGTCAGCAAAAAACGAAATACATCCTCCATAGATATTAGCAGTGCTGGCATTCACAACTGCCTGAACCTTACTCATAACATTATCATAAATAATTGAATCCTTTCCATCAAATAAAAAATCTCTCCTTACCATTGCATCAATCAAATAAGTATAAAAGAATGTTATATCAAACCGGGCTTTGTCAGTAAAATTTTTTATTATACCAAAATCAATATTATAGGCATATTCAGGCTTTAGGTCTTTATTTGGTACAACAACATTACCGGGTTCGGAATCAAAAATTTTAGCAATATCATCTAAATTAGGTGCTCTAAAACCGGATGAGAGATTCAGATTCAGATGCCATTTATCAGTCGGGCGGTAAACAAGTCCTATGCTTCCAATCAAAGCACCTGTATTCAATTCAATTTTATCAAATGGGAAATCATAAAAAGTAGTATCTTGAAAAGTAGAATTTAAAAAGACATAATTATATCTTGTGCCGGCCTGGAATGTTATTTTTTTATTAATATTTGATTTAAAGTTCAGATAGGCTGCTATTGTTGAATAATTATTATCACCATCAGGATACCTTGTCGGTCCCTGCTCTTCGGCATTTGTTGTAATATTTTTTATTTTTCCTTCTGAAGTAATAATATTACTAACACCTTCAAATCCATAAAATAAAGTATTTTTATCATTAAGTATTTTATCAAAATCAAGATTTAATGAAAATACATCCAGTTTTTCAGTCCTTGTTCTTAAATCATTTTTTTGAAATTTCCTGTCAATTCTACTTTCTTCAATATTCTGCCAGGCAAGGGTTATTTGTGCATCATCAAATAATAATTTAGAATCAGCAATTTTGAGGTTTAATGAATTCATTATCCATTTTTGTGGTCCGTAATACCATTCGGCATATTTTAATGTAGTATCATTTTTATACTGAATAAGCCTGTCATATCTTGGTATATCAGAAGATGTGGAATAATAAAAACCATAATTAAGCTCAA
>JAIOSH010000116.1 GCA_021107685.1 Bacteroidales bacterium
AATCCATCTCAGCCTTACTTTATTCATCCAGCAATCTATCAAAGAAAGCTGGAACAATTAGCCGAACTCTGTGCCAAAAATCAGTACTGCAGTGAACACGATTTCAATTTCTTGAAAACTATGGAAGTAGTACTTGCAAATTTGGCCGAGAACCCTGTTCAACTTACTATTCCCCATCCGGAGACCGGAGAACCTACTTCTATTGGAATAAGCAAAGCACAAGCACAATATACAATTTATTTTTCTATGGGATTTCGAGATGGTATTGAAATGATACCAATTGCCTTTTACAAAGCACAGGAAGGAGATTATACAAAATTAGCTCAACTTATTTTGCAATTGCCATCTTTTCCATCTCATCAAGGAATGGCAGCTTCAGTTGTGTGTTCAGAAGGCTTACCTGAAAAATATGCCCCTATCATGCAAGCTGAAGCTAAAGAATCTATCTTAGAAGATATTCCTATGTGGATGGGAGCAGGCGATATTTGCAGTATATGGGGAGTTACTCCTGTTAATTCATCTTTTCTTAAACCTGTATCATGAAAGGTTCCTGTATTATTTATTAATGGGACTCTTGATCCTATAACACCGATTGAAAATACCTTTGAAATTATTGATAATTTCCCCAATGCGCGGCATCTAATACTTGAAGGAGGGGCTCACTATGATCATTTTGTCGTAACTCTCGCCACAATGAGGTACGGATTAAAGTTTTTGTGTAATCATGAAGTCAATTCAAAAACGGTTAAAGTCAATATTAAATTTAAGACAGACATCCACAGAAAGTAACAGAAATCTGACAATTATATCATATTATACTGAACTAAAGTTCAATTTTTGGTTTTGGTACGGAAACCATAAGTTAGTGGTCAGGAATTCATAACCTTAAAGCTCGTTTTTTGGAAACTTCAAAAAATTATTGTTTTTAATGAAGTAAACTGGGAACTGACTGATAATCAGCACTAATTAATTTTTTGATTTATTAATTTGTAATTCTTTGATATACAGGCATATGAAAAATGAGTTGAAAAAACTACTTTGCCTAGTCGTAGGCGGCTGACGAGCAAATAGCCCGCCAGTGCACCTTTCCCCGATACATTACATTAGGACTCGTCTGGAAAAATTGTAATTGTCAGGCTGTTTAGCGTATCGGGATTAGTAGGTGTAATTAAATCAATTTGTTTACAATTTTGCTGCCTTATGTATTAATTTCATCAAGGGCATTTAAGCGTTGCAATAAAGGAGGATGCGAATAATGAAAAAACACATAAGCAGGATGAGGCTTTAAATTACTTAGATTGTTAACTGATAATTTTTTTAATGCAATTTGCAATGCTTTAGCATTATAATTTTCACCTGCATACCTGTCTGCCTGATATTCGTTTTTACGCGAAATAATATTCATAATTATTCCGAGTATTAATGATAAAGGGCTGTAAAGCAGTCCAAATGCAAGAATACCCATGTGGAAACTGCCTTGTTTTGCTCCTAATGCTTCTGATAAAACAGGATTATCAATAAACCATGATAAAATGTAAAGCATTAATCCTGTTTGAGCCAATGAAATGATAATACCTGTTAAAGTATGTTTCTTTTTGTAATGCCCAATTTCATGAGCTAAAATAGCAACTAATTCTTCTACAGTATGGTCTTTTATTAATGTATCATAAAGAACAATTCTTTTTTTAGAACCTAAACCGCTAAAATATGCATTTGCTTTTTTACTACGCTTTGAGCCGTCAATTACATAAATATTAGCTAAATTAAAACCTGCTTTTTTAGAAAATTCTTCAATTGCAGTACGTAAATCACCTTGTTCAAGTGGAGTTTGTTTATTAAATAAAGGAACAATAATATTTGAATAAAACATTGTAAAAAAAATCATAAAAACAGCAATAGCACCCCAGGCTATTAACCAGAACCATTCGCCTGTTGAATCATAAATCCAGACAATCAAAGCTAATAGTCCGCCACCAATTATGCCTCCGAGAAACCATCCTTTAATTTTATCCATAATAAATGTTTTTGGTGTAGTTTTATTAAATCCGAATTTTTCCTCAATGACAAAGGTGTGATAAACTGAAAATGGGGTGGACAATATATCGGCTGCTATACCTAAAATTCCAAAAAACAGTAGTGTTAATAAAATCGGGTTAATAGTATATTGCCTAACCAATTCATCAACATAAGCAAATCCGCCAAAAAACAGCATTAATATCATTGCTGCAAAACTTAATGTATCAGTAAGTAATGAAAATTTATGATTTGCTTTTTCATAATCCTGTGATTTTTTATATTTTTCTGCATCATAAATACCTTCTAATTCTTTTGGCAGTTTATTGCTCCAATAAGTACTATTTAAATAATCAAGCAAACGATCAAGTAAATAATCAAATACAAGTATTGCAATGATAATAATAAAAATTGTATAAGCCATTTTACTATTGTTTTTCTTTAATTATCAAAACTGAAAATTCAATCAATCGTTCTTCTCCCAAAAGGATTCCTATGGAATAAATCATATTTATTCATACTTAATAAACTTCTTAAATCATTATTCGTTAATCGATATTCGATATTCAATTTATCCTTCTTTTTTTTATATTAGAGATATATCAATAAAAATTGCAAAATTATATTAATTAATAGATTATCATTAGTATTTTTGCCAAAAAAATATTTTATACTATGATTAAATCAATGACAGGTTTTGGTAAAGCAGAGTGCGACCTTGCAGATAAAAAAATTATTGTTGAAATAAAAACTCTTAACAGCAAGCTGGCTGATATTAGTTTGAGAATACCTGAAATTTATAAGGAAAAAGAGATAGAGATACGTTATTTGCTTGCCAGTAAAATACAAAGAGGAAAAATTGACTTTAATATTTTTATTGAAAATTGTAATTATGTAAATTATACTTTAAACAAAACGCTTGCAAAGAAATATTATAATGAATTAAAATTACTTTCTTTTGAACTTGAAGAGCATAATTTTTCCGACTTCCTGCCTATTCTTATAAAAATGCCTGAAGTACTTATCCCTGAAAAAAAACAATTTGATGAAGAAGAATGGAAACACGTTATTTTGACTATTGAAAGAGCTATTAAACAATTGGATGTTTTTCGTATTTATGAAGGAAAATTACTTGAAGATGATTTTAAACAGAGAATTTTATTAATTGTTCAATTGCTTGAAAAAATTGAACCTTATGAAATACAAAGAATAGATAAACTAAAGGAACAAATTAAAAAGGATTTAGATAAATGGTTTAAAAATGAAAAAGTTGATAAGAATCGCTTTGAACAAGAATTGATTTATTATATTGGAAAAATGGATTTTACAGAAGAAAAAGTTCGTTTAAAAAAACATTGCGATTTTTTTATAGTAACAATGGACGAACCTCTTTCTAATGGAAAAAAATTAGGATTTATTTCACAGGAAATTGGAAGAGAGATCAACACACTTGGTTCAAAAGCCAATGATGCAAATATTCAGAAAATTATTGTTCAAATGAAAGATGAATTGGAAAAGATCAAAGAGCAGTTGTTTAATATTTTATAAATAAGTATAAAGGTATAAGGGCATATGCGGAACATTGAGTGTGCCAGTGTACATTGAGCGAAGTCGAAATGTGTAGCATTGGAGAGGTATAAGGGTATAAAAGGAATAAGGGTATGGTATCCCTTATTTCCCTTTATTCCTTTATTTCCCCTATTTCCCAATTCATTAACAACATAATTCAAACAATGTAATTTCCGGCAAAATCCCTATTCTTCCTGGATAACCAATTGTTCCAATACCCCTGTTAACATATATATATTGTGTTTTACCGGTGTTTGTGTTATTTGAAGAATACAATCCAGCCCATTGTTTATACATATATTGTGAAGGGCTCCATCTCATACCCGGTAATTCAATTCCGAACTGAAAACCGTGAGTATGACCGGAAAAAGTAATATCAATTGATTTATAAAATTTATTTATTTCAGCATCCCAATGGCTTGGGTCGTGAGATAGAAGCAATTTAACAGGTATGTCTTGAATATCTTTAAAAGCTTTATTCAAATCACCATGTTTGGGAAATCTTGAATGTGCTCCCCAGTTTTCAACACCAATAATAGCAATTTGAGAATTACCTTTTGAGAGAATAAAATTTTCATTTCTCAACAATTTCCAACCCAAATCTTTATATAGATCTATCATTTGTTGCATATTTTTTTCTTTGGCTTTTTTGGTTTTCCAATTAATATAGTCGCCATAATCGTGGTTGCCTAAAATTGAGAAGATACCATAACGTGCTTTAATATTTTTTAAAATGGGTAAAAAATCAAAAGCTTCATCAGTTGTATAATTTACTAAATCGCCTGTAAAGAATACCAAGTCCGGCTTTATATTATTAATAATCTGAACAGCTTCTTTTAATGGTTCTTTTGAAGCCCAACTTCCAAAATGAAAATCAGAAATCTGAACAATTTTCAAACCATTGAATACTTGGGGCAAAAGAGGAAGTTTGATAAATTCTTTTCGGACTCTAAAATCATAAACCCATTTAATCATACCTGTAAATAAAGCGCCGAACATTGTACCACCGCTAATAATACCACAATACTGTAAAAATTTGCTTCTGCTGATTTCATTTCCATTGGATTTTTGTTTTTTGTATCCGGGTTTAAAAATAACAACATTGATATATTTAAAAACTCTGATAATATCTGCTATTAATAGAAAAAGCATTGGTAACAATTTTGAAGCATAAAAAATAAATATTATACCCATCAGGTATGTACGGAATCCTGTATTCCATTCCTTAAAAGGAATAAAAAGAGAGAAAATAGTCGTAAAAATAATTAATATAAAAGGAAGCCAATAGATTGAGATGATTGATAATCTTGTAATTAGATTAAATTTTTTAATCTTTTTGATAAAGGATGAAAATAAATAGCCGTCAAAAATAAGTAAAATAACAAAAAAAGGGAATCTGCCTGCATCTTTTGGGAAAACATGCTTTATAATAAAATAAGATATTGTAAGGAATATAAAAAACAGGATGATATAAAAAATTTTTTTCATCCGTTTATTTTTATTTATGCACATTCCTGATAAATTCATCTACTTCGGGAACTCCACCCTGATAGACTAAATAACCATTATAAGGTTCACGAATAGTAATTTCATCATTTATTGGTGTTAGCATCATTTTTTTTACTTCTACAGGGTCTTCGGTTTGCCCTAATACCCAGCTTAATTTAACCCAGGCTACTTCGGGCAGCATATTACCGGCTGGAATAATTCCTTTTGCCATCATATCCCTTCCTGTATCATAAACGAACATGTGGACATAACCCCAGATAGTTTGTAAAGTCATATACATGTGAATGCCTTTTGCATTAGCTCTTTCAATGGCAGGATATAGTTCCTTGTTAACATGACCTAATCCGGTTCCTACAAAGATAATACCTTTATAACCATTATCAACTAATGAATCAATTGTATCCGGTTTCATTCCGGGATAATAATATAGCATTGTTACATTATCACTAAAATAAGGAAGGATTTTAACATCCCTGTCTTTTCGTCTGTGATTATAGTCTGTTTTTATAGGCAGTATCTCTTTCCTGTTAATCCTTGCAAGAGGTGTATCCCCGATTGTACGAAAAGTAGAGCGGTAAGAGGAGTGCATTTTTCTTACTCTTGTTCCTTTGTGTAATAATCCATATTCATCTGAAGTTGGTCCGAACATACATATCATCACTTCGGCAATATCAGACTCACCGGCAGCTTTCATGGCATGCATCAGGTTAAGAGCTGCATCTGAGCTGGGTCGGTCGGATGAACGTTGCGAACCTACAAGGACAATAGGAACAGGTGGATTTTGTATCATAAATGTTAAAATAGCACCTGTGTGATGAAGAGTATCAGTACCATGACCAATAACTATTCCGTCAACACCATTATTAATCTCTTTTCCAATTGCAATTGCTAACTTTTTATATTGCTCAGGTCCCATATTTTCGCTAAAAACGGCAAAAACTTTTTCAGTAGTTAAATTACAAATATCAGCTAATTCGGGTACTGCACCGTATAATTCTCCCGGTGAAAATGCAGGAATAACTGCTCCTGTCCTGTAATCCAAACGCGAAGCAATTGTACCACCTGTTCCGAAAAGTTTTACTTTAGGTAAACCCGGTGTAAAAGGAAATTCTTTTTCAGGGATTTTGTAATTTGCTTTTTTATACCCGGTTTCTTTCATATTGATGATTGTAGCAATATCAATACCGACATTGTAACCTGTTGGGATTTTCATTACAATATGCTTATCATCATCATTTTCTGCACGTGGCAGGATTGTTCCGTTAAAAGTTCCGCGTGTTGTATTTACTATTGCCTGCCCCCAAACCCTGACATTATATTTTTTTAATGTTTCTAAGGCTGAACCTTTGTATCCCTGAAAAATATCATCATTCATAATTATTCTTCTTAATTATTTTTATTGTATAATTAATTTTGTGATTTTCGATTTACTTTCTTTTGTAATTAAATTATAATAATATATACCTTTATATAGAGTATTTGTATTTATTATTACATTTTTAAAAGTTTTATCAACATTATATTTTAAAATTTCTCTGCCTATAGTATTATATATTATTATTTCACCTTTATCAATACCATCAGGCAGATTATAAGGTATTGTTATTATTGAGGAAGAAGGATTAGGATATGGATGTTCCGGATTAATATCCTGCAATTTATTTGGTATTGAAACGAATTCTCCCGGAAGGTCATAAACTTTGGTTGTTGTATTATTTGTACTATAATCAGTAATATTTGCCAGTAATTTAGCACCATACTCTCCACCTGAAACAGCAAAGGCGCTTACTGCATTTGGTATAGTAAGTAGAATTGTCCCGTTTTCGTTCATAATGCGTGATTGATAATTATAGGTAGGAGTAGTCTGAAAATATGAGTATGAAAAGCCAATTAAACCATCTGTGCTGAACAGCATTTCAGAAACATTATATACCCAGGAAAGTTCATAACCTGCAGGAACTTCAATATTTACAGTCTTCCATATTGAATGATCTATATTATAAAGTCTTAATTCTTTGTTTTCTGTATCCTGCACATAATATTTATATCCTGAATTTGACAGATTTACTAAAGAAGCATAACCATTATACGTATGTTCATAAATAATCTGACTGTTAACAAACAGAAAGCTCAGTATTTGAATACATAGAAAAAATAATCGTTTCATAATTTTGAGAATAAAAACATCTAAATTTTTTGATATTAACTGTGATTTTCAACAATTGAATGTAATTCATTTAAAGAAATATTTCCTGTTGCGATTTTTTTTATTTGTCCCATTATCCAATCCGTTTCATCCTTTTTTTTATCAGAAATACGTATGTCGGTAAATTTATTTTTTAAGAATGGAATATTTGATAAAATTTTTTTTTTTGAGATTTTTTTAAAATTTATACTGGTTAATATAGATTCAAAGTCCATTTTAGGGTGTTGGTAAACAACAGGGAGCATAAGTTTTGCAAGTTGAATATCAATATTTTTTTGCTGAAGATATTTGAATAAGGCATAGATTATTTTATAATTAAATTCTTCGGCTGGTGTATAATGTCCTTCAACAAATTTCAATTTATGCCCGAAAAAAGTTCCGATAAATGTTGGGTTAATATTTAATTCATTGATAATTCTTTCAATAAGAGGAAAGAAATTTTTCTTGAAAATATAAGTATAAGTATCTTCAGGAACTTTCCATTCTTTCAATTGATGATACCTGGTAATAATATCTTGAGGAATATTTTTTCTTAATTTATCAATATAATCATTATCAATAGGAATAGGTGGGGAATCAGTATCAGGATACATACGGTCTGCACCTGGTAAAACACGTTCGAAAATTGTTGTTCCATCTTCAAACGATTTGCGTGTCTCATTTGGAACTCCTTCAAATGCTAATTGACATCTTTCTTCTATTGTTTCAATAGCGGTTTTCATATCCTCCTCAGGTCCCCAAATGATAAGTTGTGCATCATCTTCTTTTGAAGACAATAACATTTTAATTTGTTCAAAATTATTTTTACTAATTACATCTTCAAATTGCTCTGAATGTATCATATTTGGTTTATCAAGGCAAGCAATGACTTTAAGCCGGTCTGATATTTCATCGGCAAACATTTTATTAGGTTGTGTAAAATGAGAAAGAATACCTTTGAAATAAGGTAGATTTACAGCAATAATTTTGTGCTTATGTTGTTTAGCTTGTTTAAGAGGTGTGTATTTAAATTTAAATGAATAAAAAGGAATGTATTCATAATTTATTTTCCATTGGTTTGTATCAGGTATTCTTTTTTTTAATATTTCCCTGATTTGCAATAAAGCCCATTGTCTGAAACATTCATTGTGTGTAAGTTCGGGAATCCATTTTGTGTGAGAAACTCCTTTAATTTCAACACGTGTACCGCCTTTGCAACTGACATTTACATCCTGCCTTCCGGCACCTATACCTGTCCTTACTTTTCCTGTACTCCTGTTCAAAAAGCGTATATAATCGCAAGCTTCCTTAACTTCGTCAGGATTAACACAATCAGGATATGTAACTGTTTCTATAAGAGGCATTCCCAAACGGTCTGTTCTGAATATCCTTATATGACCAATATCTGAAACTTCGCGACAGGAATCTTCTTCTATGCTTAATTGAATTAACCTGATTTTTTTGTGCTTTAAAGAAATTTCCCCTTCAACACCAATAATGGCAGTTCGCTGGAAACCGGTTGGAATACTTCCGTCAAGATATTGTTTACGGGTTATATGAACTTCCCCGACAATATTTAATTTTGACAGCAATGATAATTCAATGGAAATTCCCAGTGCTTCTCTATCAATAGGAAAAGGAGGAGTATCATCAACTTCATAAGTACATGTAGTTATATTTTTTACCCTGTAAACTATTTCCTTTTTTGTTTTAAATTCCATTAAAGCTGTACCATCATATTCGCCTAATTCACTTAGTGTCGGACGCATATGACGGATGACTTCTGCATCATAATCATCTTTTTTTTGATAAATACCTGCAGGACAATGACAAAAAAGCTTTTCCTTAGTTTTTAATTGTTGATGTACTTCAAGACCTGACATAAAGCCAATATTATCATAAATTTCTTGTGTAGATTCTTTTCTTAAAACATATCCAACTGCTTTTTTGGTTTTCTGATAATTTATTTTTGGGTCAAAATTTTTTTTCATTATATTTTGAAAATATTAAATGATAATTTTATTAAGGTGTCAAAAGTACTTATTAATTATAAATTTAAAAAAATGTTATTAAAAAAAACTTTTTATAAATAAAATTTTTATTATTTTGCCAAAAATTTTTAATTTACTTTAAATTAAAATATTGTTTTAAATAATTTTTATTATTTTTGGAAATAATTTCTTTATTTCATAAACATTTGAAACATATAAACTTAAATTAAGTATAAACTGAAATAACATATTTGAGCAAAATCATATAATACTGTAAACATTATTTATACTGCATTTTGGGTTTTCGTATTATAATTATATTAATAGAAATATATTTTACATAATTTATATTTATAATAATTTATTATAAAAATATGATAAGGTTAAAAATAATAATTCCAATTATATCATTTTTTTTATTTTCTTATTTAAATTTATTTTCACAGAATTTAGAAAAATTAAGTTTTGATAAACATTCACTTACATTCAATTTAACTTTTAATAACAATAATAATTATTCTCTTTATATTGTTCAGGTGGGCGGAATAAGTTTTGCAAAATTCGGAGATTTTGAATGTCAGGATAAAATAAAAATTCAAAGTTCTTTTAATGATTATTTAGTTAATGTTCAGGCTGAAAACGATACGACAATAATCAATACTAACAATATTATTGAAATTGAACCTAATAAAACTAAAACCATATCTTTAGCTGTTATTCCGAATATTGAAAATGTTTGTGATAGTTGGGCATTAGACCTTTATGCGATAGTTAAATTTCATAATGGTTATGTTTTCCAGTCTTCAGGCGAATTAATCACAAGTATGGATATGCAGGCAAATAATGACAATTACACTGATCAGGAAATTCAGAATATGCTAATTCAAAATGATATAAATATTAAAATTGAAGCAATAAAAAATCTTAAATATTCAAATTTTGGAAAACCTACAATTGAAAATTTTTTAAAAAACAAACTTAATGATAATAGCCCGCAAGTAAGAATTGAAGCTACAAAAGCTGTTGCTTATTTTAATTTAAATTCATTAACCGATAAATTAATATCAAATCTTTTTTCTTCAAATGATACAGAAGAAAAATTAATTATTATTAAGGTGTTTGGAAGGTTAAAAGATGAAAAAACAATAGATGTATTGATTAATCGGATACTTAGTCAAAATAAAGATGAGGGTGAAATTGCAGCCGGTTCATTAATTGAGATGGAAAGTGTTGATCTACCAAATAAAATCAGGTTTTTATTACAAAAACATATAAACTGGGCTTCAGGTTCAGAAGATGAAAAAAGCAAATATAGTATTTTATGTAATATCATTATAAATTATAAGTATATGCACATTATTCCTACCCTGCAGAATTTATTTAATGATGAAATGTACAGTAATATTAATTATGATTTACTTAAATATTTAGGAGGATTGTTAGAATCGGTAAAGCCTGTTAATGATAATTTTTTAGGAAAAATGAATGGTGATTACTATGGTTTTTTAGATAATAGAAATGATTTTGTCAGATTTAATGCGTTTAATTTATTTTGTACAACAAGTACAAATACCAAATTATTATCAAAAACAGTCAAGAAATTTTTAAAAGACCGCGTATTTTATATTCAATGTAGAGCCGCAATGTGGGCTGGTGAATTAGGCTTTACAGAATTTGCCAAAGAAATTAATGGATTACGTAAAATAGCTACGGGACAAGAATATGATGAACTCTGTAATGCTTTAATTAAACTTAATATCCCTATTGAATAGTCTTTATTTTTTATCTTGTTGTTTTTAATTTCCTTTAATTTTTTATTTAATGAATTTTACTATTATTTCCATGAGATGAAGCAATTAATAGTGAAAACAAATTTTATTATTTTCCTTTTATATTTTTTATTTATAAATTTCATTTCAGGACAAAATCAGGATAATAATTTACCGCTATATTCCCCAGAATCCTTTCAGGAAGAAAATACTAATCAAATAAAAAATAGTATAAGAATAGTTTTTTATAATGTAGAAAATTTGTTTGATATCTATGATGACAGTTTAAAAAGAGATGATGAATTTACTCCAACAGGAATAAAAGCCTGGAACAATAAAAGATTTTATAAAAAAATAAATAATATCTATAAAGTTTTAATTGCAGCAGGAGGCTGGAAAACACCTGCTATTATCGGTTTATGTGAGATAGAGAATAGATACGTATTAAAACAATTAATTTATAAAACTCCCTTACAAAATTTGAATTATAAAATAATTCATTATGAATCTCCTGATCGGCGGGGAATAGATGTTGCCCTGCTATACAGACATGATAATTTCAAACCATTGTATCAGGAAGCTATAAACATACTCTTTCCTTTTGATAAAACATCACTAACAAGAGATATATTATATGTAAAAGGGTTGTTGTTTGATACAGACACTATGCATATATTCGTTAATCACTGGCCTTCACGATATGGTGGTTATATGGCAACTAAACCCAAAAGGGAGTTTGTTGCTTCTGTCTTGCGTTTAAAGGTTGATTCAATATTTAAATTAGACAATGAGGCAAATATTATAATTATGGGTGATTTTAATGATGAACCGGATAAAGAAAGTTTAGCACAAGTATTAAATGCTAAGAATGATACTTTAGATTTGAAAATAAATGATTTATTTAATTTAATGTTTGAATATCATAAAAATTGGAAAACAGGGACACATAAATTTCAGGAAGCATGGGGTGTTTTAGACCAATTTATTGTTTCTGCTGCTTTACTGAAACGCAAAAACGGTTTACGACTTAGCCCTGATAAAGCACAAATCTTTAAAGTGGATTTTTTAATGGAAAAAGACCCCAAACATTTAGGATATAAACCTTTTCGTACTTATTCCGGACCGAAATATTCTGGCGGATATAGCGACCATTTACCTATTTATCTTGATTTGATTTATATTAATTAGTCTGTCTATAAAGTCAACAAAAATCAAGGAATCACTGTTATTACGAGAAACTGACAGTAGGGATTGTGTGATAGAGTTTCGTGGTCCCGAATTTTTGGGATTAATAAATAATGAATTAAGTTTCAAATAAACAGATTGCTTCTGAACGCCAACACACATGCCTCCCCTACGGTTCATCGCAATGACGATATTATAGACAGGCACTAAATAGTTACAAATATTAAATATTCTTCATGAGAAATATGAAATTCATATCAGTATAGACACAAGTGATGCTGTAATAGAAATGAATGAAAATAATAAT
>JAIOSH010000297.1 GCA_021107685.1 Bacteroidales bacterium
ATATGACAACAGGAAACCAAAACTTCTATCTCTTTATTTTTCAAACACTTAATTTGAGTGGCAACAATGCCCAAAGTAGAAATAAGAGCCATAGGGTGGTGGTTATCCCATAGTTACCTGCAAGGCTGAGTGCTAAGAAACATTAGAACATAAATTGAAAATATTGAAACAAGAAATAAAACATATAATTGGAAAATGGAATGACTGGAAAGGTTTTGTTTTTGGCGACTCGCTTTTACCAACAGTTACAACTTCATTTGTAAATTACGTTTGTCAATACACAAGTAAATTTTTTGAAAAGGCTTTCTTAATTACATCCAAAAAAAGACAACCGTTATTTAATAAACTTTCAATTTTTACCTTCCTCATTTTGCTTTCATCCTGCTTGACTGCTCAGTCGCAAAATCAAAAATATCAGTATTATAGTATTGAAGATGGGCTATCACAAAATACAGTTTATTCAATTGCACAAGACAGTTTGGGATTTATGTGGTTTGGCACCCAGGATGGAATAAACCGTTTTGATGGAAATTCGTTTAAAGTTTTTAAGGACGTCCCATCCGACACTACAAGTATAAAAGGGAATTTTGTTTATAACTTGTTCGTCGATAACAACCAAGATTTGTGGGCTGGCACGAATATGGGCCTAAACAAGTATAACTACAATAAAGAATCCTTTTCACCCATTTGCGAAGAAACTTTCAAAGTCCTCTGCATTAAGCAAGATGCAAGTGGCAAAATTTGGTTTGGTACTAACTACGGACTTCACCATTTCCACTCGAACAGATTAAGAAGAAGCACGAAATATTTAAAAGAGAACACCATTAATGTATTAAAAAGCAAAAAGGAAGTAAGAAGTTTAGAAATTGATAACAATACATTATGGATCGGAACGAATAGAGGGCTATACAAATTAGATTTAGTAAGCCTAATATTGGACAACTGCATTTTACCAATCCCACATGATACAATAATTAATGTTATTCTCAAAGGGAAAAATAACACAATTTATGTTGGAACTGAACGTGGGAATCGATATAAGTTTTTAGAACAGGAAAATAAATTTAAGTTAGACAGAGTACGAAAAGCTCCGATTACTTCAATGGTTGAGATTAATAATGGGGTCATTTTAATAGGCACTTTTCTTGAAGGGAAAAATTCAAATGATAAATACAACTCAAATTTATCGGATAGAGATGTCTTATCATTGTTTTATGATAAGAATAATATACTTTGGATCGGCACTAGCGTTGGCGGTGTAAATAAGTACTTTATCAACCAATTTCAATTCAAAAATCATCAACATGTACCAAATTCCCCAGAATCCTTATCAGATAATTTTATCAGGTCAATTTGTGAGAATCCTGATGGCTTATTATATATTGGAACTCGCTATGGAGAATTAAATTTTTTTAATCCCCATGACAATTCTTTTAACGTCATGCATTCAATTAATAAAGCAATTTATTCAATATTTGAGGATAGTAATAAAACTCTCTGGTTTGGTTCATCTAGTGGAAATTTATACTACGTTGAAAACAATGGAACAAACAGAGTTTCTAGGCCCAACCTTATTTCACTCTGCAATAACCCTATCAGGGTAATAAAACCTGATATCAATAATCCATGGTTATGGATAGGAACTGAAGATGAAGGAATATTTGTTTATGATTATAATTCGAAAACATTAGTCAAAAAAATCAATAAAAGAAATAGTGCATTACTTTGTGATGACATTTATTCTATTTTACTAGATAAATATGATGACGTACTCTGGGTTGGAACAATAGGCTTCGGGTTATATAAATTAAATTTAAAATCTGGTATTATTACCATGCCAGTCTCAAATGATATTTTAAATAAATTAGAGGTGCTCTCTATAGCACAAGACCCTAACAAAAATGAAATTTTATGGATAGGAACTTCTACTGGACTTATTAAATTTGATAAAACTCTGGAAAAGACTGTGGGTGTTTTTCAAAAAGGTTTTCCTGAACTAGGCATTCTCGGACTTTTACCTGATGGAATTGGTAACCTTTGGTTAATTATTAGGCAAGGTAAATTGTATAAATTTAATTTGAAATATGAGAAAATTATTGGTGCTTTTGATAGTAATGATGGCCTTCAAAAAAATGAATTTGTAGGCAATGCATATATAGAAAGTGAAGCTACTGGGAGAATGTACATTGGAAGCACAGGTGGTTTAATTGATTTTTATCCTGATAGTATAAAGATTAGCACAACAATACCTCCATTATATTTCACGAAATTAATTATTGATGGATACGAATTGAAAGTTGATGATACTATAGGTAATTTTAAACTTGAAAAATCAATTACTAATATTAATCAAATAAATTTGGATTACAAATCAAACAGGATTTTAGAGTTAGAATTTTCTACAATTGATTTTATTGTGCCAGAAAGGATTCATTATTGGAGTGAAATTATTAAAGGAGAAGATACTACATTTTTTAATTTAGGAAATAACAACTCAATAATGTTAAGTAGTCTAGAATGGGGTAAGTATAAAGTTAATATATGGAGCGGTAATAGTTATGTGTCTGATAAGGATAATCGAGCTAACCAAAAATCAATTACCATTTACATTAGATCACCTTGGTGGGTAACTCCATTTGCTAAAATAGCTTCTATAATATGTGTAATTTTTATACTGTCTCTCATATTTATTTATTTAAACAGACGAAAAGAACTCAAAAATAAGAAAAAGCGTATTGAAAGACTTGAAAATAAAAATGATATAATAAATTCAATCAACAGAAAAGAGACAACAAAAGAAATAGCCATTGAATTGATGAATGCCTCATTGGTATTATTTGGTTTTGATTATGTTACAGTTTCGATGGTTAACCATTTACAAAATACCATATCAACAGAATTTACTAATACAAAAGATGAAAGGTTAATAGATCCAAATAATTGGAAAGATAAATCTAAATTTGATTTAGTGGATAAAGATATTTTATGTGAAGTTGTAAGGACAAAGGAAGCAAAAAAGGTTTTGGGGCATAATCTTGATCCCAATATTTTAAAGACACTTAATTTATCAATATTCAATAAGTATAAACATGAAAATTTGAATAGGGTTTTCATACCAATAATACATAGGTCATTAACAACTGACACAAATATTTTATCAAATAAAAATATTATTCTTGGAGTTGTTGAAGCTGGTTTCCAAAACAATGATTTAAAGGATATCCCCGAAGAATTGATTGCGGAATACAGTCTTTTTATTCAAAGCTGTGAACAATTCTTTTACTGGGCAGATAAAAAAGCCATAACGAAAGGAATTGAAAAATTAGTAAATGATCATTATCAGAAAGATGATCACAGAGAATACTTGGCTTCACTCCTTGGTGAAATGGTTAAATTAATTGGGGCTGATTTTGGCAACATTTCTTTTGTATCGTTCAATGAGGAAAAAGTTAAGTATGGAATTCTGGCGTATACACCAACAAACAGCAAAATTGGAAGGAGTGTCCCGGCTATGCTTGACATGAACTCACAACCCTCGGGAATCTATTGTCAGGTAATAAAAGATAATAAATATTTTTTTTGTAATGATGTTGAAAAATATTCGAATTACATAGCTATTACAGATAAAACGAATTCAGAATTGGCGGTTCCAATAAGATACCAGGATGTGGTTATTGGCGCATTAAACTTTGAATCAGCAAAGAAGGATTTCTTTAATGAATACAAAGCTAAAACGATTCAGGATATTGCTGATAAACTAACTCCTGCCTTCATTAAGAAAAAGCTAAATACGGCCTTAAAAAATTTGGTAACCCCTTTTGACAATGTCATTGATATTCCATCAATATACAATCAAACTCTTCGAATCATCGAACACTATTTTTATGCTGAGAATGTGAGTATATGGAATAGGACAAATGATATTGATTTCGAATATGAAATTGTAGTGGCATCAAGCAATCTGAACGAGTCAATTAATAAGAATCTTTCTAAGTTTTCATGTCAATATATTTCACAAATTGAGGAACCAGAAACTTTTAGCATTGATAATTTTATCAATAATCATCTGAAAGGAAACTTTAAAGATTTCATCAAAAGTAGTGATTGGAAATCAGTCATAATTTCGCCGCTGGTTTTCAATAATAGTAACTATGGCTTTATTAGTATCTTTTCAAAACGTTTACTACCGAAGTTATTTTCTGAAAATGTTACTTTCCTATCAGAAATATCAAGAAAGCTAACAGTATCTGTTCAGTATGCTAAATTAGTTGGTTCATTTTATAAAATTTCAAGTTTATTTACTCATAATTTCAAAAAAAATACTTTGAAGGTGATAGCTGATAACGCTAGGGAGGTTCTTTTAGCAGATAACGTATTACTATTCAAATATGACTCTAATGAGGAGAGGCTTTCTAAAGATATAATTATTTCCGGAAAACTACTTAAGCCTGAATTAATTAAATACGTTAAAGATGAGGGTCTTAGAGATACTTTTTTAATTTACCATATTATCAGTAAAGGCAGTGAGAATTTTCAAAACATACAAGAATATGACAAATTCAATGCCACAAGACCTTCCTTCAGCAGCAAACACTTTAATAAGAGTTTTTGGTATCGGGAAGGAATTAAATCCATGATGGCGATTTGTCTTAGATACTATAATGAGCCAATAGGTGTTATGTTTTTTAATTTTAGAACTGAACAAAAATTTGATAATAAAACCAAACAATTGATTGGAGCATTTGCATCTTTTGCCAGCATCAGTTCAATTAATGCAAAAAACCTTGAATTAATTAATGCTCAAAAAATAAAACTTCAAGAAAAATACGAGCAACTTGAATTTGAATATGAAGATGTATATAATAAAATGCAAGAGATGGCTCCAATGGCTGCAAGAACTTCATTTTACATAATACTGGAGGGAATGAATCATGACATTAGAAATATTATGATTGGGATGAAGCAGATGACCTATGGTATTAAGGGTAGTTACGATAAACTATATCCAAAAGAAAGGAAAATTATTAATAGAAGAATTAACGACATAGAAAGAGGAATAGGATTAGTTTCAAATTTACTTAGAATATTTGATTTTAAAACGTTCAAACTTGAATATGTAAACACAAGTGATATCATAAGAGAAATAATAGAATTCTTTGTCAATAGAGCAGAATACAATATTTCATATTGTGTAAAAGGACTTAGTGATCAAAATAATTTATTGTATTGCTTCAAATCTGAGTTTTCAATGTTATTTTATAACTTGATTAACAATTCATTTTATGCTATAAAAGAAAAGGGAATTGAAAAGGGAATTATTAAAGTTTCTTCAAATGTTCAAAACAATAATCTTGTTTTTATAGTTGAGGATAATGGAACTGGCATTGATAACAAGGATATAGATAAAATTTACAATCCTGGCTTTTCAAAAAAAGAAAATGGACTAGGTATAGGATTGTTTTTCGTGAAAGAGTGTATAAATAATAGCTTACATGGTGAAATATTCTGCGAATCAAGCTATGGGTATTTTACAAGATTTACAATAAAAATTCCATGTCAATAAAAGTAATATAATGAATGAAGTTAAGTCTATTGAAAAACCTATTCTTGAAATTATTTTTTTTGAAGATGAACAAGAAATAGCAGAAAATATATTTGATCATCTAAAGTTACCAAATGTTTTACCAAATTATTATGATGATGATAAACAGTTAGATCAAGTCATAATCAACAATAAAACAAGAAAAGTTTATTTTATTGACCTCAATTTAGGTTTCAAGAAAAAAGTATTAGGAATAGATATTATTAAAAAAATAAGAAATGTGGACATAACCTCTCTAATAATTGTCTATTCAGCTTATGAAGATTATAAAGAACAATGCTATGATTTGGGTGCAAATTTCTTTTTTCTGAAAGAGACGAGTACATACGAAGACGATATTCTAATTATTCGCAACATAATAATGCGGGAACTGCAACATATAAATATAATTCTCGGTCAGTAATAATTATAAAATATATTATGGGAAAAATACTTATAATTGATGATAAAAAAGATTCATGCGATTGGTTTCGAGATGAATTACAAGACAATATTCCAAATTTTGAAGTTGTATCTTGCTATAGTAAGGAAAAGGCAAAATCACATTTAACATCCGGCAAATTTGATGTTGTGATAACTGATATGAGGTTACCGAGTTCAAAAGAAGATGGCTATGAATTAATAAAATTCATTAAAACAAGATTCCCGAAGACACAAGTTATTGCTTATACAGCTAAACCAGACTTAAAGGTTGGATTAAAGTGTATTAGAGCCGGTTGCAATGATTATATCGATAAAGTGGAATTTGAGGAACTTATTAATGTTACCAAAGATGCAGTTGAATATTCTCAATCCAATGCTGATAAGGATTCTTTGAATGAAAGATTAATAATGGAGGAATGGGGGGAATTAAAAATTAAAAAAAATAGTCAGGAAAAGGGAAGTACTTTGGAAAATCTTTGCTCTTCGCTATTTAAAACTATTCCTGGTTGGGGAAATTTAATAACTAATGTAAAATCTCGTACAGAAGAAATTGATATAATTATAAAAAATGAGTCGGTTGATGAAACATGGCGAAAATACGGTACTATTATTCAAATTGAATGTAAATACTGGGCATCAAAAAAGAAGCCTGGCAAAAATGAATTTATTTCTTTTTATAATAAATTGAATTCAAGAAATAAAATAGACTGTAGACTTGGTTTTTTTATTAGTATTAATGGATTTGCTAATACGTTTTCCATAGAGCTTGATAAAATTTACAAGGAGGAAATAATTATTGTGCCTATTAATAAAGATCATATTTGGAAACTGATTTGTGCAAATAATCGCAATGATTTACTTAAAGAGATGGTCTTTAAACAATTATTTAAATAGATGAACAATGGAATCGTAAAGAAACTCTTTAATACCAACTAAAGCCAAAAATTACAAAAGAGATCGTCCGTCAATTAATACTTTTTTGCCGTCATAGAAAACAAAATAATGTCAATGCAAATTAGTGAATGAATTAATAGAAATGAAGAAAGCCCAGCAGGTAACAAAGGCTATAAGCAAGCGGGCTGACATCGGTAAATGAAACATTGTAAACATAATAAACTACGGTGGTGGTGGAAAGCTATGATGCTCCGAAAGCCCGCCTGCTCATAGCTCAAACGTTGTAGCCTATTCTATGGATACTGTTATTTTCCATAGTAAAATTTTTGCAACTGCCTGGTTCTTAACAGGGAAATCTGCGGTCGCTAAGGCCAGCAAAACACGCAAAAAAAAATAGTTATTTGAAATATTGGGGTTAGCTGCAATTTGTTTCGGGACTTAAAAACGGCTTAGGTTAAATTAGGTTTTTTTGCAAG
>JAIOSH010000523.1 GCA_021107685.1 Bacteroidales bacterium
GGGACTTCCCATTAACTCTACTGCCCTGTATGAATTATACCTGTATGTAACTTCAGGTCCAGAAATATCTTCAACTCTTACCAGTGCAGACAAGGGCAAGCTTACACCATCTTTGTTTTTTACAAAAAATAAATTCATTTGTTCCGGGGTTAATCTGTACCGGGGTTCAGCCTGGATATAAGCCTTGTAAAGGCGACCGAAGCGATTAAAGTCGTTTACATAAGCTCCACCGAGAAAAGCTCCGATTGTAGTATAAAGATCATTCAGGTTAACACCTGCTTTTAAAGCTTTATCAGTATTGATGTCAATAAATTTCTGGGGAACATTTGCCTGGTATGTTGTAAATATATTACCGATTTCCGGCCTTTTCTTAGCAGCTTGAATAAACCTGGTAGCTTGCTCGGCAAGATAATCAGGGGTGTTTCCTCCCTTGTCTTGTAACATGAATGAGAAACCTGACCCACTACCCAGTCCGGGAATGGCTGGCGGCCCAAATGCAAATATCTGTGCTCCTTTTATTGACATAAGTTCCATATTCAACTCTCTTGTCAGTTGCAAGGCAGTTTTATCCCGTTCACCCCACTCCTTAAGTGAAATAAATATGAACCCTGCATTGGTTGAAGAACTTCCGGATAACATGCTGTACCCTGCTGCTATTGTAACAAATTCTATTTCATCATGTTTCAACAGAATTTCTTCAACTTGTTTCGCTATTACATCTGATCTTTGAAGTGATGCTGCATCAGGAAGCTGCATGTTAACAAATAAATAGCCTTGGTCTTCTTCAGGAATAAATCCGCCGGGAACAAATTTTGAAACAATTAAAATAGCACCCGAAAGGATTAAAATGAATATTATGCTCCTTGTAATTTTTCTCGCAACGATTTTCGAGAAATTCATGTAGGAATCAGTGGAACGATTGAAAACTTTATTAAAACCGGTAAAAAAATTTCCCAACAAACCTTTATATGGTTTTGGTTTCCGTAGCAAAACCGAGCATAATGCAGGGCTAAGTGTCAGGGCATTTACAGAAGAAAATACTACTGACACTGCAACAGTAATAGCAAATTGTTGATAAAGCCTTCCGGTAATTCCACCCATGGATGCCACAGGGATAAACACTGCAACTAAAACAATGGTAGTGGCTATAACAGGGGCAGTAACCAATTTCATTGCCTTGATGGTCGCTTGTTTGGAATTCATCCCTTTTGCGATATTTACCTGGACAGCCTCGACCACTACGATAGCATCGTCAACTACGATACCAATGGCAAGTACCAGACCGAGAAGGGATAATACGTTGATAGTAAAGCCAAGCATAGGGAACAGAATAAAAGCGCCAATCAATGATACGGGAATGGCAATGGTTGGAATTAGTGTTGCTCTCCAGTCCTGAATAAAGATAAAAACCACGAGAAGAACAAGGACAAGAGCAATTATTAATGTAATGATTATTTCATGAATTCCTGCAGTGATTGACTCGGTAGTATCAAGAGATACTTCGTAACTGATCCCGGGAGGGAATTTTTCAGAAAGCGTCTCCATTGTTGATTTGATAATTGCGGCAGTTTCTACGGCATTTGAGCCAGGCATTTGATACAGGGCAATGAGAGCACATTCTTTTTTATTCATCCTTGTAAAAGAATTATATGATTCCACACCAAGTTCAACCCTTGCAATATCCTTTACTTTCACCTGCGAACCATCGGAGTTTGTTCTTACCACGATATTTCCAAATTCTTCTTCTGATTGAAGCCTGTCGGGGAGCCGCACGGTGTAAGTAAATTCAATTCCCGGTGGCGCAGGTTCCGCTCCAAACCTTCCGCCGGGAACAATTACGTTCTGTTCTTTCACGGCATTTATTATCTCTGTAACTGTAATGCCAAGTTGAGCAAGCCGGTCGGGTTTTACCCATATACGCATGGAATAATCACTGGAACCAAGAATATTAACATTTCCGATGCCTTTTGTACGCGACAGGATATCTTTAATATTTATCGTAGCATAATTCCCGAGAAAATTCTGATCATAATTTTCGTTAGATGAGGTCAGGGTAACAAGCATTAAGGGAAAGGAGAATGATTTTTGAGTATTAACACCATAACGTTTGACGTCTTCGGGTAACTTTGGCGTAGCCTGCGATACACGGTTTTGTGTAAACACCGTATTCATATCCGGATCAGTGCCGATATCAAATGATACCTGAAGATTCATGTTGCCATCGTTAGAGTTGGTTGATTTCATGTAAATCATGTTGTCAACACCATTTACCTGCTGCTCGACCGGTGTTGCAATAGATTGTTCAACATTGACGGCATTAGCTCCTGTATAAGTTGTGTTAACCGAAACCATCGGAGGGGTTATATCAGGGTACTGTTCCAGTGGTAAGCCTAACATGAAAACTACCCCAACAATTACGGTTACAATGGCTATTACCATTGCAACAATAGGCCTGTTTACAAAAAAATTACTTTTTTCTTCCATGATATTATTCTTTTTTTGGTTCTATTGTTATTTTAGTTGAAATGATTAAATGCGTAAATGTGGAATCATTCTATCATTCTATCATTTTATTATTCAATTATTTATTTTACATTAGAACCTTCTTTTTGACCTTTTTCATTCAATACTAAAATTTCCGGTTTAACAGCCATTCCTTCCCTGACTTTTTGTATTCCCTCGTAAACCACTTTTTCACCAGGTTTTATTCCTTTAGTGATTAACAGGTAACTATCAACAGTATGCCCTGTTTCAATATCTCTCCTTTCAATCTTGCTGCTATCGTTAACCACGTACAAACTATACTTACCCTGAAGCTCGCTTACACATCTTTGCGGGACAAGGAGCGCGTTATTTTTAATATTGATTACTGCTTTTACCTTTGCAAACTGGCCGGGGCGTAATATTTGTTGCGGATTTGGAAAAGAAGCCTGAACTAAAATGGCCCCGGTAGTAGGATCTACTTCCCTGTCAATAAAATCCACTTTTCCCTTGTATTTAAAAACTGAATTATCGGCGAGGATCAATTCCAGATTTTTTTCCTTGCGTTCAATCTCCTTTTCATCCATCCCTGCATTTTTCAGAGAATCAAGTCTTGCAAACTCCCTCGCTATAGATAAGTACTGGCTTTCAGACAGAAAGAACTGTACCCTGATGGTATCGACCGTTGAAACCACATTTAAAATAACAGGATTTGGGTCCTTTCCCACAAATTCTCCAACCTTAGCTTTGGTTTTTCCAATAATTCCATCAATAGGTGATTTAACCTTAGTATAACTCAACTGTATTTTTGCCGCCCGGAGGTTAGCCTTAGCAGCTTCAACGGAAGCCTGACCAGCTTCTTCGGACGCAAGAGCGGCATCAAGATCTCTCTGACTAACGGCATTAATTTCAGCCAGCGGTTTGATCCTGCGTAAGTCGTTTTGGGCTTTCACCAACCTTGTTTCAGTTTCGGCAAGAGCGCTTTCTCTCTCGGCAACTTTTGCTTCATAAGTTTCCGGATCAATGGAATAAAGGAGTTGCCCTTTGCGTACAGTACCACCTTCTTTAAAATAAATACCTTCGAGCCAGCCTTCTACCCTTGCCCGGATTGGGATGTCGTAAAGCCCGTAAACCTGCCCGACAAATTCCTGGTAAATGGGAACATCTTTTTGAATTACTTCCACTACAGGGATTTCCGGTGGAGGTGGAGGAGCTTGTTGTTTATTTTTACAAGCAAAAAATATAAAAATAATTATTGTAATTAATATAAATCTCCTGATAAAGCAATGAATTTTTTTCATATTATTTTGATCTTTTATTTGATAATTGAACAATGTAAATACTGACAAATCTGGATATTATTATAGCCACATACATTACTCCGATAATTGCCTCAATATTTGAAGCAGCCCGGGCATAAAGAGAAACAGCCGTTATATCTCCATATCCCGTTGTTGTTAACGTTGTAAAACTGTAATATATAAAGTCAAAAACATTTAATTTTTGAGCTAAACCTTCTGAAGTATTGATATAAAAAGAACCTGGAGCTATGGCTTCCATTAATGAATATAATAATGAAAAGGATATACCGATAAGCAGATAAACTACTATTGCACCATATATTATATTTGCATTAACCTCCACTGCCTTGATAAGGTTTTTTAAAATTAATACGATTACATAAATATAAAATGCAATCTGGAATATTACACTAATTACAGTCAGAAATAATCTTACATCCATAATTATGGAATACCATATTCCAAAAAAAGCAAAGCTACCTATGCTTATAGCAATAATTTTTTGGTTTTTTTTTAGACCAATCGCAAATATAGCTGCTATCAGAATAACAGTAGAAAACATATTTGAAAATATAAACCCGGTTTTCTCACTTGCGAAAAATGGATAAATCGTCATTTGGATTAATATGGCAAGTAAAAGATAAAAATTATGCCCGTGCTTAAATATTTTAAGTTTGTAACCCATGTATTAATTTTTTTTGCAAAAATATGTATTTTTTTTTATTGTTGTTATGTTCATTTATAAAAATACAAATACTAAATATAATCAACTGACGATGTTTGACTTATGAATTTTTTGCATAGTTAAAAGGTCATTATCTCCAGTAATTAGAAAACTTATCCAGATATTTGTGTCGAGGATAATTTTTGTTTCTCAAAATTATTTCTAAACAATATTTTTAGTTTGCTTCTTGGCATGTAGCACAACGACAGTCTGTCTAAAAACCCTGAATATTATTATTTATTCTCAATGAGCCAACGGTTTTGTGAAAAAGGGCAAGGTACAGTTGGTGAAAAGAGCTTCTGTACTGTTTGGCGAACCGCCAAGTACAGCCTGTCACGACCTCCGACGGGATAAATTGTGCCTACCCCATAATGAAATGTATCGGGGAGAGGTGCACTGGTGGGCTTTTTGCCTGTCAGCTGCCTACTTGATTAGCCTGCGTATTTCCCTTATTAACAATCAAACTATACAAGTATTCAGGTGCAAAATCAGCATCGCAATCCCATTCAATTGTCCATCGATTTTTCTTGAAAGATTTGAAATAATCAATATTTTTTAATGGCTTGAAAACATCTCCTTTAATACTATTTTCCAAATCAACGATACCATTAAAACCATCATTAAAAAACAATTCGATTTTGTATTCATTAATGTATTTTGCATTTGTTACTTTAAGAAGCATAATTATTTATTTTAATGGTTCAATTTTATTTAATGGCTTTTCGTTATGAGAAAGTTCCCAGTTTTCAATCAACTCCTCTTTGTGTAAATCGAGCCATTCAAAAACAAGTTTTAAAGCTCTTCTTGGCATTTTTCCTTCAACTATTCCGTCTTTAATGTTAATAGTTGCATCATAATCTTGATATTCAATATGAAAATGTGGTGGACTATGGTCGCTAAAAAACATTCTTATTACTATTCCGTAAAATCTGCTAATTTCAGGCATTCTTTTTTACTTTAAATGACCATTCTGATTCAAGATATTCAAGTAGCTTTTCAAGTCTTTTTGAAGCTCTTTTTGATAAAATAATTCTTCTTTTCATTATCTATGCTTTGTCATGAATTCCTCGTAATCAACAATTTCTCCCTTCTCAATTTCTTCAATTCCTTTTAAAATCTCATCTTTTTGTTCATGTGGTAGAGTGTTCCAGAAGTCAAATTGAGTATCTTTCTTAAATATTTTTTTAATTAAACTAAGAATACTTAAGTTATCAGTTTCCAGAATCATTTTCATTATCTCTAATTTTTCTGCTTGAATATTCATATATAAATTTTTCTGCAAAGTTAAGAATTTTTAATGTCGCTTCCAATATTTGTAGTTGTTACTCCATGCTTTACAATGGTTCGGCTATGCTGCGTGCCGCATTTATTTAACGTATTTTTCTGTTTACAAATATATTTAATTATAGCACTCAATGTTCATGTTTACAACTAATTGCGGCATGCACTATTAGCCTTTGTGTGTGCCCTGAATGGCAAAGTTAATAAAATTCTTTGAAAATACTAATTATTTTAAAAGAAAGTTCAGAGGGGACAATTGCAATTTTCCAGGCAGTATCTATTATAGGTAACCGACTCCCAAGATGAGCCAAGGGTTTTGTGAAAAGGGCAAGGTACTTTGGTGAAAAAAAGCTCCTGTACTGCTTGGCGAACCGCCAGGTACA
>JAIOSH010000345.1 GCA_021107685.1 Bacteroidales bacterium
AAAATTGGACAAAGACAAAATCATACTGGAATTATTACGAAAAATTGAAGAACTTATCAAAGAGGTTCAATATTTAAAAGAACGGCTTTCCAAATATGAAGCGCCCAAAAACAGCAACAAAAGTTCAATTTATCCTTCCAAAGATGAAAACTGCCCCAAACGGAAAAGTTTGCGAGAGAGAACAGAACGCAAACCCGGCGGGCAAAAGTGGCGAAAAGTCAATACGCTAAAAATATTTTTTTTATTATATTTCCTGTTATTCATAAAAGTTTTATATGCTGGGACAGGTGATACAATAAAAGATCCTTTTATTATTGGATTAAGGGCTCACTATGGTTTTATTATTGCTCATTCAAAATATATTAAAGATATAACACATTCAAATCCAATAGGTATTGAAGTGGATTTTAATAGGCATTTACTAAGTAAAAAAGCATGGGAATATTGTAATTGTTATCCAAGGATGGGTGTTTCACTTTATTACTGGAATTATCAAAATCCATCGACTTTAGGAAATGGTTTAACACTTCTTGGATATGTCGAACCTTTTATTAAAGCTCAAAACAGGATTAATTTTTCAATAAGAGCAGGACTTGGAATAGCTTATTTGGATAATCCTTATGATGAAATTAAAAACCCTAAAAATTTATGTTATAGTACATCATTTAGCTTTGCATTGCTTGTAAATATCAGTTGTAACTACAAGATCAATAAAAAATTAAATTTTAATATTATTGCAAATTATAATCATATTTCAAATGGAGGAATAAAACAACCCAATAAAGGATTGAACTTTCCATCATTTAGTTTGGGATTGGATTATAATTTAAATCCTGTAGAATTTAAAGACAGAAACAAGACTTATTTAAAGAATTTTCAATTTAATAAAAAAAGGCGTGTTGATTTGGGATTAATATTCGGTTATAAAGGTATTTATGAAGATAATAATATATATTTTATTAAGGGAATATATATAAATGTAAGTCAGCCAATCAGCAGGTTAAGTGCTTTAAGTGCCGGCTTGGAATGGATTTCCGATGGGGCTGAAAAGGAAATGAGTAAATTGTTTTGGAGTGTAAAAAAAGACTCTCATCTTTACGGTTCTTTTCTATGTGGGTATGAATTTTTAATGGGGCGATTTATATTATCCGGACAATTTGGTGTATATATTTATAATATTTGTAGAAGAACCGATATAGTTTATCAAAGGTATGGTTTAAGATATAATATATCGGATTCATTTTTCGCAGGAATAAATCTAAAAGCACATCGTCATGCAGCAGATTTTTTTGATATGAGAATTGGGCTATCATTTTAACCTGAAAAAATTTATTTAAATGGATATAAAAATTATCATTCCTTTTATTGCGTATTTTATATTAATAATAGGTATTGGAATATACTCTGCAAAATTTTCATCAAAAGGCCTGAGTGAGTTTTTTCTTGGAGGAAGGCAGATGAATCGGTTTGTTGTAGCATTATCGGCTGTTGTTTCCGGCAGGAGTGCCTGGCTGTTGATAGGTTTTACAGGAATGGTTTATATTATGGGTTTTTCTGCAATTTGGGCAGTAGTAGGTTATATTATAGTTGAGTTCTTTCTTTTTCTCTATTATGCTCCGCGAATAAGAAATTATACTGAAAAGCACAATTGTATAACTCTACCTGATTTTTATGCTTCACGTTTTAATGATAAAAATAATTCATTAAGGATACTGATAGTTGTGATTTTTCTGGTCTTTATGCTAATGTATGTTGCTGCCCAGTTTGTTGCCGGAGGTAAAGCATTTTATGCAAATTTTGAAATTTCACAAAATACGGGTTTGTTAATAACTGCTGCAATAATTTTAATTTATACATTACTTGGTGGTTTTCTGGCAGTGAGTTTAACAGATGTTGTGCAGGCAATTTTTATGATTATTGCTCTAATAGGTTTACCTTTATATGGAATAGTTTATAAAGGCGGCTGGGATGTAATTACTATGGAATTAAATCAAATAGATAGTAATTTTTTAAACCCATTTAATATTTCTATTGGAGTATTAATCGGGTTTATTGGGATTGGTTTGGGTTCGCCCGGAAGTCCGCATATTATTGTTAGGTATATGTCGATGAAAGACCCAAAACAATTCAGATGGACTGCTATTGTCGGTACTGTTTGGAATATTATTTTAGCAGGAGGAGCATTTTATATTGGTTTGGTTGGCAGAGCATTCTACCCTGAAATTTCAATGTTACCAGGAGAGGATTCGGAAAATATTTATATAGCTTTATCAAATGATTTGTTAAATCCTGTACTTGTCGGATTATTATTAGCATCAATTTTTGCAGCTATTATGTCAACTGCCGATTCACAATTATTAGTAGCTGCTTCAAGCATAGTAAGAGATATTTATGATAAGATTCTTCATAAGGACGAAAATCTTTCCCAAAAGAAACTTACAAATTTAAGCAGGATTACAGTAACGATACTTGTTATTATTGCTGTTTTACTTGGTATGTGGGTGCAGGATCTTGTTTTTTGGTTTGTATTATTTGCATGGGCAGGATTAGGTGCTTCTATCGGTCCTACCTCAATCCTTGCTTTATTTTGGAAAAAAACAACCAAACTTGGTGTTTTTACAGGCTTGCTTACAGGTGCTGTTTGTGTTTTTGTCTGGAGGTTAGTAGGGTGCTTAAATAGTTTAATTTATGAGTTAATTCCAGCTTTTTTTCTGGCATTGTTAGTTACAGTTTTTGTTAGTTTGCTGGATAAGAATATTAAAAATTA
>JAIOSH010000472.1 GCA_021107685.1 Bacteroidales bacterium
ATTCATAAGCTAAAGCAAACATAGTATCGCCTGAAAGAATAGCAATATTAGAATTCCATTTTCTATAAACCGTTTCTTTACCTCTTCTCATCGGGGCATTGTCCATAATGTCATCGTGCAGTAAAGTAAAATTATGGAAAATTTCAATTCCAATAGCCGGATTAATGGCTTTTTCAATATCTCCGTTAAACAGATCACACGCCATTAAAGTCAGCAGGGGTCTCATCCTTTTTCCACCTAATGAAAGTGTGTAAGATATCGGTTCATATAATTCAGAAGGCTTGAAATTAAAATTTTGTGCAGCAAAAGCACTTTCAATTTTATTCTGTAATTGTTTGATTGAATACATTAGATTTAAGTAAGAATAATAATTATCTTTTTATTTCGCTCCTATGGAGCTTATTGTTTACTAACCTGCTTTCTTTACTATAAATATATCATCCCTATCGGGATTTGTTTGTTTGCTTATTTGTTAGAAATCGTGTTATTATCACAGCTTTTCCAAAGGAATGCCCATGTCAAAATCAATTTGTTTGCAGCTTTACTGCGTTATGTATTATTAATATAAGTTTTATTCTTTTGTTATCTCTGCGACTTTGCGCCTCTGCGTTTAGAATATTTGACTTTATAGACTAACGTTAATTAAAATAAATCTAATAAATAATCACCATAACCACTTTTTAATAATGGTTTTGCAATTTCCTTAAGTTGCTTTTCATTAATAAAACCCATCCTGTATGCAATTTCTTCAATACATCCTATTTTTAGTCCTTGTCTTGCTTCAATAACTTCAACATATTGCGAAGCATGTAATAAAGAAGAGAAAGTTCCTGTATCAAGCCAGGCTGTTCCGCGGCTTAAAATACCAACATGCAATTTGCCTTTTTCAAGATAATACTTATTAACATCTGTAATTTCATATTCACCTCGTGCACTCGGCATAATATTTTTTGCTACTTCAACAACCGAATTATCATAAAAATAAAGACCGGGAACTGCAAAGTTTGATTTTGGCTGCTCTGGTTTTTCTTCTATTGAAATTGCTTTATAGTCCTCATCAAATTCTACAACACCATACCTGCAAGGGTTTGAAACATGATATGCAAATATTACACCACCATCAGGATCATTATTTTCTAACAAGAGATCTTGTAATCCTGTACCATAAAAAATATTATCCCCTAAAACCAATGCAACTTTTTCATTCCCAATAAATTCTTCACCAATCACAAATGCCTGTGCCAGTCCATTTGGAATTTCCTGAGCAGCATAACTGAATGAACAGCCAAGCTGCTTTCCATCTCCTAAAAGTTTCTCAAAACTCGGTAAATCATGCGGGGTTGAAATAATTAGGATTTCAGAAATATTTGCCATCATTAAAACCGATAAAGGATAATATATCATCGGTTTATCATAAATCGGCATCAACTGCTTACTTACTGCTAATGTTAAAGGATGCAGCCTTGTACCGCTACCTCCTGCTAAAATAATACCTTTCATAATTCATTTTTTTTGTTTGTTTTTCTATATTATAATTTACCCAAAGCACCTCCTGACGTTTATCTTTAGTAGAATGAATTGTTTTTTCAGGACTATATATCTTCTTCCATTTCGAGCTTGGATAAAGTTCCTCCATCAAATTACATTCATAGTTGGAAAGAGCAACCATACCCTCAACTGAATTCAAAACAGTAGCAAGTTCTTTATGCATTTGATTGTCCATTTCATAGCTATATGAATTGGTGTCGCCTCTTGTTTCATGTATATACGGTGGGTCGCAATAAAACAGTGTTTTTTTACTGTCATAAAGTTTGATTGTATCTATTGCCGGTCTATTTTCAATTTGAACTCTTAAAAAACGGTTTGCAATAAATTCAAGTTGTTCAACTCCACCAAGCCAACGACTTACTACACCACTCATTCCTGCCCGACTTGTGTTTTTACAGTTTGCCCACCTGCCGATTGAAGCGGTTTGTGCAAGTCCTGTTCTAACTTGTCTTGCTCTAATGTAAAACCGTCTTGCTCTTTCTATGGGGGATAAATCAGGATCAAGTTCACATGCTATTGAAAACTCCTCACGTGAAAAAGGAGTTAGTACAATCTGCTCAATCAATTCATCTTTATGTTCTCTCAATATTTTAAAAAAGTTTACGACTTCTCCATCTATATCGTTGTAGGTTTCTACTGGGGATGATTTTCGGTTCATTAAAACAGCTCCCGAACCTGCAAAGGGTTCACAGTAATGTTGACATTCCGGCAGTAATGGTAATAACCAGTCAATGTGCGAAAATTTGCCTCCATACCAACCAAACGCAATTAATTTCTTAGGCCGTTTTAGTCCTAAAATAGGAGCAGTTGTTCTTTTCTTTTTTGTCTTTGTTTCCAAATTTTTATTCTCTTTTATTTTGTTCAAATTTACTCTTTTCAAGCGTCAAAAAAAAATTAGGCTCTTTTGGTTGTTGAAGAGTCAACTTATGTGTTGACTCTTTTCTTGCATGTCATACAACTAATAGCATATAACGTATTCACTATGCCGACCCCCTTGTATCAATTTGCTCAATTACCAGTTCATTCAAATCAATGTCTTCTTCCTCATCAAATATTTCTAATAAAGGCTCTTTAAATGTTTTTGTTGTAATCCATTTATCTAATGATAATATCAGCGAAGGCAAAACAAAAAGATTTGACAATAATGCTATTAATAATGTAAATGCAATTAAATATCCTAATGCTTCAGTACCTCCGAAAGATGATAAAGTAAAAATTATAAACCCGAAAAATAAAACTACTGATGAATATATCATACTAAAGCCTGTTTCACGCAGGGCGAGAATAACAGATTCCTTTATTCTCCAGTCATTAATTTTTAATTGCTGCCTGTATCTTGAAAGAAAATGAATGGCATTATCAACAGAAATTCCGAGAGCAATGCTAAAGATCAATATTGTAGATGGTTTTATAGGAATGTTAAAATAACCCATTAAAGCAGCAGTCATTAATTGTGGAATAAGGTTTGGGACTAAAGAAATTATGATCATCCTTGCTGATGTAAAAAGTAAAGCCATTAATATAGAAATAATAACTAAAGCCAAAAGCAAGCTGGTCATAAGGTTGTCAACTAAATAATTTGTGCCTTTTAAAAATACAACACTTGTCCCTGTAATAATAACGTCAAATTTTTCGGGAGGGAAAATTGAATCTATTTTAGGTCTTAAATCATCTTTAATCCTCTGAATATCTTTTGTGCCAATATTTGCCATTTGAGTACTTATCCTGGTAATACGCAAATTTGTATCAACAAAAGAGTTAAGAATGGTTTTTTTATTACCCTCCATCTTAGGTAAATATGATATAATAAAATTCTTTTCCTGATTATTTGGCAAACTATACATAGACTCCTTGCCATTATAAAATGCTTGTTTGGAAAATTTAATGACTTCGGCAATAGATAAAGGTTTTGACAATTCAGGATAGGAAGAAAGAACTTGTTGCAATTCGTCAATTTTCCGAATAGTGGATAACTTCATTACTCCTTTTTTCTTCTTAGTATCTATTGAAATTTCCAAAGGCATTACACCCTTAAAATGTTTCTCTAAAAACATTAAGTCCTTATATAAAGGATCTTTATGAGGAATATCATCAACAATATTACCTGTTGTTTTAAGCTTAGTAATTCCAAAAACAGCAAAACCAATACATATTACAGTTATTATATAAATGATATTTCTATTATTAAGAACTCTTAAAACAACTATATCAACGATTTTGCCTACAAGACTTTTATCAAGGTGCTTTATATGTCGTTTTTTTGGAGGTGGAAGATAGCTGAAAAAAATTGGTATAAGGAATAATGACAGGAAATATGCTACTAAGATATTTATTGAAGCAACAAGTCCAAACTCAACAAGTATTTTATTACCTGTTACTATAAATGCAGCAAAACCTGCAGCAGTAGTAGTGTTTGTCAAAAAATTTGCATTTCCTATTCTTTGCACTACCCTTGATAAAGATTTTACCTTATTGCCGTGACTTCTATATTCACTATGATATTTATTAAGGAGGAATATACAGTTTTCAACAACTATAACAATTAACAAAGGCGGCAAAATACCTGTTAACATTGTTATTTTATAACCCATTAAAGAAATAGTTCCAAAAACCCACACTACACTAATTACTACAATTAGCATTGTAAATAATACTGCTTTAAATGACCTGAAAAAAATATATAAAATTACAGAGGCAATAAACAATGCCAGTATAATGAACAATATAATTTCTTGTTCTACTTTCTTTGATGTGATAGTCCTAATATATGGCAAGCCTGAATAATGAACTTTTATATTGTGTTTTTTGCCAAATTCACTAAGTGTATTTTTTATTTCATAAATAATTTTAACCCTGTTTTTTGTATTGAGCTTTTCTTTATCAAGCGTTATTGCCATTAATGTTACATCTGTTGATTTATTATATAGTAAACCGTCATAAAAAGGCAGGGATAGTATTATTTTTATAAGGCTGTCTAATTCTTCCTGTGTTACAGGCTTTTTATCAATTACAGTCTTTAGATCAAATTTTTTAGTATTGCTGTTTTTAATAAGGTGGTATAATTTAGCAATAGAAACAACTTCTTCCACTCCGTCAATTTTTTTTATTTTATAAGTCAGGTCATACCAATCATTAAACTCATCAAGTTCATATATTTTTTTATCTTGTATTCCAATAAAAAGAACACTACCGTCTTCTCCGAATTGATTTTTAAAATTCTCATATTTTATGCTTGTAGAATCGGAAGCAGGAAGCATTTTGACAAATTCATAAGACAATTGTACATCAAAGGCTTTATAAACCATAAAAGCAGTAATCAGTGCTATGCCAATCAGGTTACCTAATCTGTTTCTTAAAATATGCCTTACCAAATAAACCCACATAAATTTTCAAACTTAATGTGTATTGAAAAAAGTCCCCAAAATTAAGATTTTTTCACAAACAATCAATTTGAAAATTAAAAGCAATTTTTTTTATTAAATTTTACTTATATTTTAAAAATTAATTGTAATTTAGTAACCAATAAAAATTACAAAATGAATAAATTAAAAATAAATATTTCGGTAATACTTTTTTTATACTTTCTGAACTCATTTGGTCAAAATCCAATCATTGAATTAACATTTTCTGCTATAAACAATGAACAGTATATCACATTAGACAGCATTCTGATCAAAAACCTGACACAGGAAGGTGATACTATGCTTTATTCTCCTGATTCGGTCTTAATTCTTGAAAATGTATCCATAACAAATCCGGAATCAATTGAAGATAATAATAGCTTAAAAATCACAAATAATTATCCGAATCCATTTGTTGATAAAACATCAGTAAATATTTATGTGCCATTTAAGGATAATGTTGAGCTATATATTTATAATCAATATGGTATGCTTTTAACTTATTTCGAAAATATACTCGAAACAGGTGAGCATTCATTTAAAATCTTTCCAGGCAGGGAAAAATTTAACCTATTG
>JAIOSH010000549.1 GCA_021107685.1 Bacteroidales bacterium
ATCAGATGTTTTTTTATACTATCCGTTTTTTTTTTAACATTCTGATGTTCATAACTTCCTGATTTAACCTTATATAAAAAAATGGGGGGAACTTTTTTGAAATAAAATCAAATTTTTAACAGCTTAGGTCGTCCCTACGGGACTTTTGTAACTCCTTCATTATCACCCCCTGACTACCGTCAGGAGTTACAAATAGTTCGTCGCTATGCGACTTTTATGGACGTACACTAAATAATTTTTGTTCACAAAGTTGAAGAAATATATTAAGGGCATAGTGTATAGAGCAATGTCATTAAGTTCAGCAAATCCTTTTTTTAAAAAGGAAAATCTTCACTATTCTCAAACTTTTTTTGAATTTTTTTTACTTCAGGTTTTTTCGCTTCCAAATGAACTATATTTCCTTCAACATATATTGCTTTAGGAGCAACAGGACATACATATTCGCAGGCACCACAGCCAACACAAAAATCAGTGTAAACCTCAGGTATAAAAAGCTTATTTTTATAAGGTACCATATCTACTGCTTTGGTTGGGCAATGCTCTGAACAAGCCCCACAATCAGTTTCATTATTATAAACAATGCAGTTTTCTTTTATGAAAATTGCTTTTCCTAATTGTGTCTTTTTCTTTTCTTCCAAAATAATTGGCAATATAGCACCACTTGGGCAAATCTGACTGCAAATATTACATTCATAATTACAAAAACTTAAATCGAAATCCATCATAGGCTGCATAATTCCTGTAATACCGTATTCTAAAAATGCAGGCTGCAAAACTTGTGTAGGACAGGCACTTATACATAAATGACAAGCTGTGCATGATTCAGTAAAATGTTTAATACTTTTTGACCCGGGAGGAGAAACAGGATTATTTTTTTTTATTGGAATTAAATTCCTTTTAATATTTTGACCATAAGCTAATCCTGCCAGGCTGCTTAATCCTAAAGAATAGCTTATCGTTTTTTTTAGAAATGTCCGCCTTTGTGTATCAGGCTGTTTAATTTGCTTCTTATGGTTTTTATTTAATAGTGAAAATTTATATGTTATTCCATTTTTTGAACAAACATTTAAGCAATTAAAACATCCTACACATCGGCTAAAATCAATTTCCTTTCTTTTAATATCAATACAATTTGCCTTACAAGCTCCAATACATATTTCACAATTAATACATTGTTTTTTATCAAATTTGATCTTAAATACTGAAAATTTGGAAATCAAACCTAAAAATGTTCCAACCGGACAAACAGTATTACAAAATAATCTGCCTTTTGTATAAGCCAGCCAACTTACTAATCCTAAAAAAAAGAAAGAAAAAATTAATGTTAAAATATCATAGCTTCTAATTTCAACAGGATAAAGTATATAAAGATTAAAAAATTCAAAGATGCTTGCTGTCAGGTTGTTCAACATATAATAAACCGGCCTTATAAGATTGGAAATTATTTTCCCAAAATTACTGAACGGATCAAGTAAATTGAAAAAAATAATACTTCCGCTCAGGAAAACAACAATAGTCAAAATCAGAAAAAAATATCTAAGCCGATTATTCGGCAAATAAAAACTATATTTTTTCATTTTATTGAATTTACCTGATATATAATTGATAATATCCTGTAAAGTTCCGAGCGGACAAAAGAATGAACAATAAATCCTGCCGAATAATAATGTTAAAAATATTATGATTATAAATCCAATAGCTGAAAAACAGAGCAGATTGAGGAATTTTAATAGAGAAGGAATAAACTGCAAATAAAGGACAGTATTAATAAAACCGGAAGCAAAAGTGTTGGTGAAATCTAAAAAAAAGAAGGTTATCAGGATAAAAAATATAAGAGAAACAAATACTCTTATACTTTTTATGATTTTATATCCCATTCAATTATAGATTTATACGGTTAATTGAAAGATTTTCAAGGTTTTTAGTGCCTATTTTCATTTCATCGGCAATGTTAATATAGGCAATGTCTTCGGGTTCCATACCAAAAATTTTAGTAGCTGCTGCATCTGCTGCTACAATATCAGTTGAGATTATCTGGGTTTTGTAAATTACAACATCATCAACAGATACACCTCGAGGTCCATTTTCTTTCATTACTCTGTAAGCATCAATAATATTGAGATCAGGTTTGATAAAAGTAGAAAAATCAGCAATACATTGATGAAGATCATTTTTGTGCCAGTACATTCTGTCCCACACAATACCCATTAAGTTTTTCATAGCTATAGTCAAATCAGTTGAACTATGATCTTTTAAGATAGGTACATTAATAAAAACATCGGACTCAAGTATTAATTCGTGAACTTTTGCTTTTGTAAGTTTCTTGCCTTGTGTAATATTTACTTCGTGGTAATAGTTTTCCGTATGTGCAGGCACAATCTTTCCGCCAGCATCTTTAACAGCTTTTTCAATACCACTGTTCTCATAACATTTGTTCCATTTATTACATGTATTGTCAAAAACATAAACTTCCTTTGCGCCGGCGTTAAAACAATGTTCAATAATCCTGCCGACTAAAGCAGGATTGGTATTTGCAGCCTTTTCAGGGACACAATCCCATCCAATATTTGGTTTTACAACAACAGTTTGATTTTTACTTATAAAACTACTCATTCCTCCTAATGATTCAATAGCCTTGTCAAACATTATACCCGGTTCACCACCTTTAATTGCTATAAGGTCAAAATTGCTTTCAGGTGTAAAGCCGTTTCCTGCAAAAACTCCGGAATACTTATTAAAAGTTAAAGCTGTACCTGCTGCAATGCCTCCTACTATGCTTTTTTTTATAAAATCTCTTCGTTTCATAATAAGCTGTTTTAAATAATTTATGAAGAAACCATAAAAATACTATTTTATTTTTTTATTGCAAAACTATATTTTTTTATATTTTTGTTTAAAATTTTGATATTTGTTTTTCCCAGGTTTATCCGGGTTATGTTAATATAAATAAGTTGCAAATAAAAAAAATAATAGCTTTAGTTAATACTCAAAAACTAATAAGGAGCATAATATTTGATATTATAGCTCTTGTTTTTATTTATTTTGTCCCGACGATTTCCCATTTTTTGCAATTTCCGGTATATTTGATTGAACCTATGAGATTTATGCTTATTCTCGCAATAGCTCATACTACAAAAAGGAATGCTTATATTATAGCATTATTCCTTCCATTATTTTCTTTTCTGATATCATCACATCCTGTATTTCTTAAAATGTTACTAATATCTGCCGAACTTGTATTAAATGTATATATGTTTTTTGCTATTTTCAAACGAATTTCCAAGCTGTTTGTATGTATGTTTTTAAGTATAATTATTAGTAAGGTTTTTTACTATGCTTTTAAGTTTGGTTTGATTTGCCTCGTTTTGCTGGATACGAATCTGATTTCAACACCTTTGTATATTCAGTTAATTACTTCTGTAATTTTCAGTGGATATATTTATTTGGTTTATAAAAAAACTAATTAGTCTTTACACTAATTAACAATTATATCCGGTGTCTGTATAACATTACTATTATGTAATGCCCTGTCAATAATATAAACTTCAAAACGAATGGTATCATAGGCTGATTGAGGATTTAGAAATAATGTGTCTTCAATTTCTCCTTTTATTGATTTATTAGCACCTGTAGGTGTTAATATCGGAATTCTAGCATGAAAGGGTAATTCAGGGTCAATTTTTACAAAAATCCCATTTTGTTTTTCATAATAATCTATCATAAAATTATATTCATAAGGAGGTATTGTATCCCATTGATACAGCCCGATATCACCATCTCCGTCGGTAAATGATATTTTTAATACACCTTTATAAACTTGATTTTGAGCATTTATTATCTTTGTAAAATTTACATATTCAATATGCGGAATAACAGGGAATTCTTCAATCTTTTTGCAGGATGAAAATATCAATACAACTAATATTAAAAAAGATAATATTTTATAAAAGAATTTCATTTGATAATAAATATATTACAAAAATTTTGTATTAAGGGATTGTAAAAAAATAACCTATACATCTTGACTCGTTCTTTTGTGCTTTCTCTTCGTTGCAAAAGTATTAAATAAACTGTGGCTATTCGCAACTTTTGCGCCTTGACAAAGCACAAAATTA
>JAIOSH010000231.1 GCA_021107685.1 Bacteroidales bacterium
GTTTAGAAATAAAATATAAGCTCCTTCTTGCTATTACAAGTAAAGGAATTGTCCGACCAAAATATTTCCCCAGCACCTCAAAATAAATTTTAGCCCATTTAACCTGAAACTTTTCCTGTGATATTTACAAATACCGTATTTTGCAATAGCCTGTTTATGAAATTTTGTGGGGTATCCTTTATTATTCTTCCAATCGTAAAATGGAAATTCACAATGTAAGTTTTCCATATATTCATCACGAAAAGTTTTGGCAAGTATTGATGCAGCAGCTATGGAGAGATATTTACCATCACCTTTAACAATACATTGAAAAGGAATGTCTTTATATTTTTTAAACCGGTTTCCGTCAATTAATAAAAATTGCGGTTTAATTTTTAGTTTATTAATAGCTTTGTGCATAGCCAAAAATGAAGCATTAAGTATATTTATTTCATCTATCTTTTTATTACCGACACTTGCGACAGCCCATGCCAATGCATTATCCTGAATTATGGGTTTTAATGATGCTCTTTGTTTTTTATTCAGTTTTTTTGAATCGTTGAGCAGCGAGTTTTGAAAATCCATTGGAAGAATAACAGATGCAGCAAATACAGGTCCTGCAAGGCAACCTCTGCCAGCTTCATCGCATCCCGCTTCTATTAAATTATCCGTAAAATTTCCTTTTAGCATTTCGCTGAAATAATTAAATACCTATACTATTGCTTTGTAAAAGTTTGTTAGAAAAATAAAATTTAAACGATTAATTGATATTTTAATAATACATATCCTGTTATACGTTATACCATAGGGATACTAATGGCATAATTCTTTTTTATATTTATTTATAGTCTTATGCTACATTAACGAATAATCGTAATTTTACAAATTCTTATCTTTTTTAATCATAACAAAAATAAATAAAAGATATGATTCGTTCAAAGAAAAAATTTCCAATATATGAAAAGGTTGAAATAATTGACACAGGCTCCGAAGGAAAAGCTGTTGCAAAATACGAAAACAAAGTGATATTTATTCCATTCGCAGTTCCGGGAGATATTATTGATATTAAAATTACAAAAAGGAAAAAATCATTTTATGAAGGTAAAGCCATACATTTTCATAAATACTCGGAAAAAAGGATGGAACCTGTTTGCGAACATTTTGGCTTATGTGGAGGATGTAAATGGCAAAATATGAAATATGAAGACCAGCTTTATTATAAACAAAAGCAGGTTAAAGAAAATTTTAAACGCATAGGAAAATTTGACATCCCTGATATATTACCAATAATTCCTTCAAAAAATATTTTTCATTACAGGAATAAATTGGAATTTTCATTTTCAAATAAAAAATGGCTTACAGAATTTTCAAAAGAAATTGATTTTAAAGACATAAATATGAATGGATTAGGGTTTCATATTCCCGGTATGTTCGACAGGATACTTAATATCAATAATTGCTATTTACAAAAAGAGCCTTCAAATTCAATTCGTCTGACAGTTAAAAAATATGCTGATGAAAATAATTTAGACTATTATAATGTAAGAAAATGGCCAGGCTTTTTACGAAACCTTGTAATAAGGACTACAAATAATGGTGATTTAATGCTAATATTTATTTTCAATTATAATGATAAAAAAGAAATTGAAAAACTACTTGATTTTATTTACAATAGATTCCCAGAAATAAATTCATTAATGTATTTAATCAATGATAAAAAAAATGATACTTATTCTGATCTCGAACCCCGATTATACAATGGAAATCCTTATATAATTGAAAAAATGCCCGCTTTTTCATCCGCAACCGGTGTTTCATCAACTGAAAAAAATAATCTTCAATTTAAGATAGGACCTCTGTCATTTTTCCAGACTAATTCGAGTCAGGCTTATGAACTTTATAAGATAGTTTACGAATTTGCCGGATTAAAAGGTAATGAAATTGTTTATGACCTATATACGGGAATCGGCACTATTGCAAATCTTATTGCTTCATCTGTCGGGAAAGTAATTGGAATTGAATATATTGCTTCTGCTATTAAAGATGCAAAAGAAAATTCAATAATTAATAATATTCATAATACTCATTTTTTTGCCGGCGATATTGTTAATGTATTAAATGAAGAGTTTATCAGCAAAAACGGCAAACCTGATTGTATTATTACTGACCCTCCAAGAGCAGGCATGCACGAAAAAGTTATAAAACAAATATTAGAAATCAAGCCTGAAAAAATAGTATATATTAGTTGCAATCCTGCTACACAGGCAAGGGATATTGCATTAATGGATACTTATTATAAAGTAGATAAAATACAACCTGTAGATATGTTTCCACATACACATCATGTTGAGAATGTTGTATTATTGAAATTAATGTAATTTAATTTTATCATATTGATCTCCATCCAAAACCATTATTTAATCATCTAAAGCAATAGTATATAGAGTTATTAATTTGCAATTTCCTAACTCCGTTAGGAGTGTTATATTTATAGAAAATTATTATAATCGTAATATTGAAACTCCGTAGGAGCGGAATATTATTAAACAAATTTTTATTTTTTTTTATTTCGCTCCTATAGAGCTTATGATTTTCTAATCTCCCTTTTACTATAAATATATCATCCCTATCGGGCATATGCGTCAACTTAGTGTAAATGTCTGCGGTCCAGCTAATAGCAAACCATATAATAACTATTTTTTTGA
>JAIOSH010000144.1 GCA_021107685.1 Bacteroidales bacterium
AGGTTCTTAAGGACAATCGGTGCAGATGTCGTTGGTATGTCAACCGTACCTGAAGTAATTATTGCCAATCATATGAATTTACCTTGTGCAGCTATTTCAGTTTTAACCGATGAATGTAACCCTGACAACCTCAAACCTGTTGATATTGATGATATAATTGAAACTGCAGGAAAAGCTGAGATTGATTTGATAAAACTTTTTGTAACCTTAATAGAAAAATTATAAACTTGTTTATAAAATAATTTTTTCTAATTTTGTCCCGTTTTTAAAAATTTTATATTTTTTTGTATATGATAAAAAAAATTACTGAAAATGAAGATTTTGATTCAACAAACTTTATCATATTTCTTCACCATTGGCGAAAACCATTAATAATTATTACAATTATTGCTTTTATAGCATCATTATTGTTTTCTTCTTCCTATTTTATAACTCCTCAATTTAAGTCCTCAGTTATTTTGTTTCCTGTTTCAAGCAGTTCAATTTCTAAAGCCTTATTGAGTGATAATTTCGGAAACAAACAAGACATTCTTGAATTTGGCGAAGAAGAACAAACCGAGCAATTGCTCCAGATATTGAATTCAAATAAAATCAGGGACAGAATTATTAAGAAATACAATCTGATAGATCATTATAAAATTGATTCAAATTCAAAATATAAAAACACCAAGCTGTACAATAAATATGAGAATAATGTTTCTTTCAGAAGAACAGAATATATGGCAGTAAAAATTACTGTATTTGATGAAGCCCCACAAATGGCTGCTGATATTGCTAATAATATTGCAGAGTTGCTTGATTCTACAAAAAATCAAATGCAAAAAGAAAGAGCTGTTAAAGCATTTAAAATTGTTAAAGCTGAATATTTGAAATTAAAGAAAGAAGTAAAGCAAATGGAAGATTCATTAACAGTTTTAAGAAAGTTAGGAGTACATGATTATGAGTCTCAATCGGAAATGATTAACATGCAGTTGGCAATTGAATTAGCAAAAGGTAATACAAGCGGAGTTAAAGCACTGGAAAGTAAATTAAATATCCTTGCAAAGTATGGCGGACCTTATGTCTCATTAAGAGATGCTCTGGAGCATGAAAAAAAGCAATTGAGTTTGATTAAAGCAAAATATGAAGAAGCAAAAGTTGATGCTCGGGAAAACCTGCCTCAAAAATTTATTGTAAACAGTGCTTATAAAGCTGAAAGAAAATCATATCCTATCAGATGGCTGATTGTTTTGGTTTCCACAATTTCAGCTTTTATTTTATGTATTATCGTAATCATCATATTAGAGAACATTAATAAATTTCAAGTAAAAAAAAAAAGCCGGATTTTAAGTGCTTAAATCAAATTTATTTTTTATGTATTAAGTTTTTTAAATCAAATTTTACTGAAAAATCATTTTTTAAAAATCGTAAAGAATCACTAGAAAACAACTTAATTTATAAAGAAAAAAAAGAAGAAAATAAAAAAATAAATGATCCGGATATAAAATTTAAAATAGAAGATGATATGGAAAAATTTTTTAATAATATAAATTTGCTAAAACTTCTTGTCAAGTGGAAATTACATATAATAATAATTCTAATATTTGCCGGCATATTGGCAGTGTTTTTTTCCAGTCCTTTATTCATAAAACCTAAGTATAAATCTACAGCAGTATTATATCCTGCAAATATATCCCCTTATTCTGATGAAAGTGAAACAGAGCAGATGTTACAATGGTTCAATTCGCGTGATATAATGGATAGTGTAATACAGAAGTTCGACCTTTCAAAACATTACAAAATCGATCCCAATGATAAACATTATTATACATATATTATTGGAGAATATTATGATAATGTTAGTATTAGTAAAACGCCTTATGAATCTGTACTGATAGAAGTGATGGATACCGACCCTCAACTTGCTTGTGATATGGTTAATGCCATAATTGATTTGTATAATGTTAAAATTAAAGAAGAACACAGGCAGAAATATCTTGAAACTGTTGAATTTTTGATGATGAGACTTGATAACAAACAGTTTGAGATTGATTCGGTAGAGAATGAATTATACACGCTACGTACTGAATATGGGATAATTGATTATCCGAATCAGTCGCGTGAAGTTGCAAGAGGATTTCTGCGTACTGTTGATGGAGACAACTCCACAAATATTAATACACAAGAAGTTCTTAAGCTGAAAAAAAATATTGAAGAAAAGGGAGGTGAATGGGTGAAATATAATGACCGCTATTATGATCTTATTGCTGAGTACGGAAAATATATAATAGATTATGACTGGGCCATTGCTAATGCAAATAAAAATATCAGCTATACTACAATTATTTCAGAACCATACCCTGCTGATAAAAAAGCTTATCCTGTCAGATGGTTAATTTTAGCACTTACTCTTATAGCAACTTTATTTCTCTCAATAATTACTATTTTAATTATTGAAAACTACAAATCCTTTGCTTTAGATAGTAAATAAAATACTTATAACTTGACAGAAAAAATCAAATTAAGGTGGCTTTATGTAATTTGTGCAATATTTATTGCTATAAATACCTATTTAATAATAAATCAACATTATTGGTCTTTTCTAATACCTATTGCCCTGATAATTATTTTATTGTATTTGTTCAGCATTGATAAGGTAATTTTACTGATTACTTTCTTAACGCCTCTTGCAATCAATATAAGAGATATTGATTTTGGTGTGGGTATTTCCATTCCCACCGAACCTTTAATGTTTGGAGTTTTAATCATTTTTATTTTAAAAATACTATACAGGAATAATTATGATATAAGAATATTAAAGCACCCGATTACAATTGCCATAATATTAAATTTAATCTGGATTTTTATTACAAGTATTACAAGCGAAATCCCTTTTGTTTCATTTAAGTTTTTAATTTCCCGACTATGGTTTGTTATTCCTTTTTATTTTATTGGGATATTGATTTTCAGAAAATTTAGCAATATAAAATTATTTTATTGGTTATATATCATTCCTTTATTAATTGTTATATTTTATACCATCTATAATCATTCACTCAAGGGTTTTGATGAGGAATCAGGGCACTGGGTAATGTCTCCTTTTTATAACGACCATACAGCTTATGGGGCTATAATTGCTTTATACATTCCTGTATTTATCGGACTATCATTTAACAAGCAATATACAAAAACGTTAAAAATAGCCTCATTTATTGTTTTAACCATACTGACAAGTGCTATAATTTTATCTTTCAGCCGTGCTGCATGGGTAAGTTTAGCTGTAGCATTTTCGGTTTATATTATAGTTTTATTAAAAATTAAGTTTAGATGGATATTTATAACAGTATTAGCCTTAATTGGATTTTTTTATGCTTTTCAATTTGAAATTCTTGATGTGCTGGAAAAAAACAAGCAGGATTCATCGGCAAATTATATAGAGCATGTTCAATCTATTTCTAATATTACATCTGATGCTTCAAACCTTGAAAGAATTAATAGATGGCAATCTGCAATAAGGATGTTTAATGAAAGACCATTCTGGGGTTGGGGACCCGGAACATATCAGTTTATGTACGCACCTTTTCAGCGTTCAAAAGAAAAAACCATAATAAGTACAAATGTTGGTGATATGGGAAATGCACATAGCGAATATATAGGTCCACTAGCGGAAACAGGTGTATTAGGAATGCTTTCTATTATTAGCATTGTTGTTCTTGTAATTATTACCGCATTGAAAGTATATAAAAATGCTGTTGAAAAGGAAGTTAAATTTTTAAGTTTAATTACTTTGCTTGGCCTAATAACATATTTTGCGCATGGATTATTAAATAATTTTCTTGATTCGGATAAAGCTTCCGTACCCTTTTGGGGTTTTATAGCTATAATTGTCACTTTGGATCTTTATCATAATAATAAACAAAAAAAGATAGTAACAACCTGATTAGTTACAGATTTTATTTAAATTTGTTTCGTAAATAAATATCCTAAATTTATCTAACACTTTTTTATATGGAAAAAAAATTAAATAATATTGTTCTTGTTCCTACAGATTTTTCTGAAGCTTGTAATAATGCTGTTAATCATGCTGTTGAAATAGCAGAGTTCCTGAATTATAAAATATGTCTTTTGCATGTAATTAATAAAGACACAAAATCATACTTAAAAAAGGAGAACTTATATGAGGGTCATATTATTGAAAAATTAAGCCATATTGCTTCAGACATAAAAGAAAATAATAAGATTGATGCAGAATATATTTCGAAACAAGGAAGCATATTTTCAACTATAAATGAAGTTTCTGCCGAAATTGGTGCTAATCTTCTTGTTTTAGGGACTCATGGTATGACAGGCTTTCAGAAGCTAACTGGCAGCTATGCCCTTAAAGTTATTCTTAAATCCCCAACTCCTGTTATTGTTGTCCAGAAACGTCCTTTTGGAAAAGGTTATAAAAATATTCTTTTCCCAATATCTGATTTCACAGAAGACAGGCAAAAAGTACAATGGGCTGTTTTTATTGCAAAAAAATTTGGATCAACAATTCATATTTACTCAATACATGAGTCGGATAAAAGAATGTTGAGTAAAATACAAATTATTACAAAACAAATAAAAGAAGTATTTGAAAAGAATAATATTTCCTATACTATACAAATAGCTGAAAAACATAATAATTTTGCAAAACAGGTAGTAAATTATGCAACAACCAACAATAGCGACCTTATTATGATTATGACCAAACCTGATGTGCTTTCACCTGATTTTAATTATGGACCATGGGATGAAAAAATAATGTTTAATACTTCTCAAATTCCTGTTATGTGCGTAAATCCTTTTGAGCTTGGTAATATTTATTATGAATATCCTACTTTAATGTAAAATGAATAATTCCTAAGGTAGTACTATGGTTTAGTACCTCAGTAAAATTGCGAATTTTTTTTTTAAAAGTCGGAAGACGGAAGACAGAAGACGAAAGACAGAAGTTCGGCTCGCACTTTAGGGGCTAAATTATATTTTGAGGTGCCGAGTGAGTAAATCTTTACATCTAACTGTGTAGTTTATTACTATAATTTAATGATATTGAAAAAATAATATCGAATACTGAACAAGGAATAATGAATACTGAAAAAATACAAAATAACAAGAGAACGTTTGATTTAGAAGATAGATTTTATGCTGAGTTTGTCGAAGTATAATTGATTTTGCTATTCGGATAAGTGAAGTTGCCGA
>JAIOSH010000450.1 GCA_021107685.1 Bacteroidales bacterium
CATCTTTGTCGATAAGGATGATTGTAACCTTGTTTTGCTGGTCCTTAGCTGAATAAAGGACTTCATCAACATTTTGAAGAATTTCATTTGCATCTTGCGCTTTTGCATTAAACCCTGCCAACAGTACTACAGCGCTTGCAATTACTAATAATTTTAAATTTCTCATTTTACTTAAGTTTTAATATTTATAAATTTATTTAATTGTTATCTAAACTATACACTGATAACCGTATATCCTGTGCCCATTCCCAATGTGATAAAGTTTTGTGAAGTTCTTGATAATGTATAGTTTTACCTATACTTACTTTAATAGTTTTACCCCTTTTTTTATACATTTCACGAGGCAAGAGTATCAACTCAAGAGGCATTTTTATTTTGAATATTTGCCTGCATAAAAAGATTGCATAAAACAGAATCGAATTTCTACCACTCACCTTTATTGGTACAATGTCTCTTTTGTTTTCAATAGATTTTTTAACAAAGCTTTTTTTCCACTCTCCATCTTGAATTTTATTGTTTTTAATTCTTGACACTAAACCGGCAGGGAAATTTGTAATAGGTAAATCGGATCCATAAACTTCTTTTAATTTTGCAATATGTCTTCTTGAATTTTTTTCAAAAACGTTTACATAAAAAGTAATTGGATTTAAATTTTTAACATATTTTAAATAATCATTACTTATAATTCTTAAGTCACCGTACCTCTTTCCTACTATCGAAAGTATAATTAAACCATCTATCAAACCAAATGGGTGATTGGATACAAAAATGCATTTTCCATTTATTGGTAAATTCGATTCTCCTGTAATATCAACCTTAACATTGAAATATTCTAATACTTTAGGCGGGAAATCAACACCGACATAATCCGAATTGTCGCTAAAAAGTTTATTAAGACTTTTTTGTCTTATAATTATGGCAATAATTTTAATTGCAAAATCCGGCAGGCTTTTCAAAAATTTTGAATCACTATTTTTAATAATATTTGCTATATTGATGTTGCTCATTGTTTTTTGTTTTTTTTTCTTCTATAATTAATTCATATAAAATTATTTAAACTCTGAAAAATTACTTTATTTTTCTTTATGAATATTTTCAGTTAATTTTGTTAATTCTTCATCATAATTAATCATATTTTGAAAATAATTTGTATTTTTTAAAGCATCTGCGGCTTGTTTATTCTCAGGTTTTGAATCATTAGTAAGTATGTTTTCTTTGAAGTTTTTATAATGGTCCCTAATGGAGCATGGCATTAGTTTATTACAGTTATTATATTCGTCCTTCCATTTTTCCCCTTTTTGCATTAGACAAGATAATGTTGCATCAGCCAATGTTTTATTATCTTTGTACAGGTCATATATATTATCAACATAGTATGGCACAAAAACACAAGGCATAATATTTCCATCCCAATTTATGTATAAATAGCCACTATCATTACCATAAGCAATACAACCATTAGATAATATGGCATTATTCCAAAAATCGGCAAATGGATATTTTTTTTCGTTAACAATTCTTTCCCATATTTTATATAGTTCCACTCTTTTTTTGGGCGATACTACTAAATCGAATGTGTCTTTTCCTTTTCCAATTGGCATAAGCTGGAATTGCCACATAAATGTTGCCCCTAACTCATTAAAATAGTAATCATAAAATTCTTCAGTTAAAAGTAATTCAACATTTTTGCTTGTGGCTGTAACTGAAATAGCGAATGGTACCCCAATATTTCTTAGTTTGGCCATTGCCTGAAGTATTTTTTTGTAAGTACCTGCGCCTCTTCTTTCGTCAGTTTCTTTTTCGTAGCCTTCAACAGATATTGCGGGGAAAACATTTCTCAATTCTGCCATTCTCTTTGCAACAGTTGAATTTATCAATGTTCCATTAGTATAAACAAGAAAAAATATATCATTGTATTTTTCGAACAGGTCAAGTAGTGTTTTCCCCTCACTTTTATACATTAGTGGTTCCCCGCCACTTATAACAATAAATTTAATCCCCATAATATTTTGTATTTCCCAAACTATTTTATCAACAATATTGTACGGTAAAGTAGGGGTTGTATTTTTATTACTTGCGGCATAACATCCTGTACATTGCAGATTACATCTTTGGGTAGGAGAAAGAGTTATGAAATTAGGCGGGTATTCACCATATTTTTCTTTGTATTTGTAATGTACATCTCTTTTTATTTTATATTCACTGGATATTAATAAACTATCACCCACTAAGGTGTCTTTTAATCTTTTTGCTACATTAGTTGAGATATATCCTTTATCGAGGTTCTTTTGAAGTGAGTGTAATATTGCTGAAAAGAATTGATATCTTGCCAATTGAGTATCTGTATCATCCTTTCCTTCATAGTTTTTTATCATTTCCTTAAACATATATTTGTCTAATTGGTTGACTGCTACATTTCTCAATTGTTTTTGACTTATTACAGTATCAGTCAATTTTTTAAAAATCGTTTCTTTTACTTTCATTTTATTAGACTTTTAAATGCTAATAATTATTCATTAATAATTTTTTTAAAACTTTTTACTTTTTTTATTACTTTTTCTTTAATATCATACTTTAAACCATTTTCTAAACTTCTATACAACTGTTCTTTTGCTCTGTTTGCCAGAATTAAAATTACAGGTAAAAGTGTTAATGCTCCAACACCTGCTCCAACCATACTTAAAGCAACAAGTAAACCAAAATTTTGTATTGGTACAATATGTGAAAAGATCAATACAAGAAAGCCTAAAGCTACCGATATTACATTTATAATAATAGCCTTACCACTTATCATTATACTATCTTTTATTGCCTCA
>JAIOSH010000353.1 GCA_021107685.1 Bacteroidales bacterium
AATGACCAAATTTCAGATTTGCCAGAGTTTGACCAAGTGGTAAGAGAAGTAAAACGGCGCATCAAAAAATTAGATATAAATAAATGAGCTATAAATTAACAACCACATAAACGAAACAGAATGACAAATTTGCTACAGGAAAATAGGGAAATAGAAAGCCACCGCACAAATAGCACATTTGGTTTTTGCCGATACGCAAAAAAGCTAGCCCAAAAAAGCCAAAAGAGCTGTTTTTTTTTGCCAACGCTCGGTGCTAATAATGAGAATTGAAATATGAAGAACGAAGCTCATGCAAGAATAAAGATTAACAAACTGCTCGAAGAAGTGGACTGGAAATTCTTTGACAATGAACATGGAAAAGCAAATATTCTGCTTGAAAATTATGCAAGAAAATGAAAAACAAATAGTAAATTTGGCAGCAGAACCAAACGTTACTTATGCAGTAAAAAATTAGATAATTATCTCATTATTGATGAAGAAATTGAAACTAAAAGAATGAGTAAAAATATATTTATAAAACATGATGTACCGGTAATTGACTCGTTTATTGAGAAATTTGCCCGTAAATATATTGAACAACGTAGTCAGACTAATGCAGATATAGACGCTCTAAGTGAAAGTCAATTATTTGCAAGTCACGGTTTTGATAGTTCATTGCTTAAAGATATCATTTCAAAAAACTCGGTTGCACTTGATTTTAAAAGAGAAAAAGGAGAAAAGCCAGAAGTATTAGGGGATATTTACCGAAGTGATTTGGGAGAATTACTAATGACTTATTATTTTGAGGAAAAAATCAAAGAGGGTTCTCGATTTATTATTCCACTTAAAAACATAACATTTAGAGAACGTGATGACATGCCTGGCAGGGGTATGGATGCTATTGGATATAGGGTTAGCAAAAATAAATTAGAAGTTTTACTTGGTGAAGCAAAAGTTTCTGCACAAAAGAGAAATCCACCTGATGTTGTTCATTCAACACCTGACTCAATTTACAAAACTCAACAGAACTACAAGAATAATCTGGATGTAGTTGTCAGAAGATTATCAGATTTTAGTAAAAGATTGAATACAAAAGATGCAGAGATAATAGGTCTTGCAATTTTAAATATTGATGCAGAAAAAGAAGAAAATTATTCAATAACATTTGGCTGCACATTAATCAGAGATTATACTTGTGTAGATGACCAAAAAGATTTCGGAAAGATGGAATCTAAACAAAATGAGTTTGAGCATAATAATATTCACTTTTCTATATTGTCATTTGTTGAATATAATATTGAAAAAACGGTTCAAATGTTTTATAAAAAAGTACAAGAGCTTATTAAATGAGCATGTTAACAGATAAAATATTAAAAGACGAGAATATACAATCACTTTTTTCTAAAAGTGAGATGCAAGTATTATTGTCAGAGGTTTCAGAATCAATAGATGTTGATTTTGATAGCCAAAGAATATTACGTTTGGCTTTTATACTTTTCAATAGTGAGTTTTCTTCTGATGAACCTAATGAAAAAAAGCTAAGAAATACATACTTGCTATTAAAATCAATTGACATTTCAGATACAGAGCAATTAAAACAATTTGGGGAAATTTTTGGAATTGACGGGATTGATAACGAATTGTTATATTATTTTTATTTTTCAGTTATTTCTATTAGCAATGATAAAATAATAAATATTAGAATAAACCTACTTGATTATTCGGAAACTTCTTTAAAAGAAGAATCTGATATTTGGAGAAATCGCATATTAAATAAAATATTTAATGCCTTTGTTTTTTTATCTCGAAAGAAAAATGGTTTTGAAGATATACGGAAAGGAATAACTTTAATTAGAGAATTGCAACAGGAACAATTAGAATTTGAAAAAAAATATCTTGATAAATATAAGTTAAATGAAGAAGTAGAGCAAGCATATTCATTATTAGGATTATACCATTTGTCAAAAACAATTGTTGAAACAGCTACTTATCTTGAAACCGGATATAACTATAAAAAAAGAATAGAATCAGAAATAAGGCAACATGCTGATGTTGCAAAAAAACTTCTTTATAAAGAACCCCGACTGCAAAGCATTGTTTCAATTCTGGAGATTTCATTAAAAACGATTTGTAATAATTCTATATGGAACAAAACCTCTTTTAACGATAAGGTAAAACAACTTTGCGAGACCAAAGCAAAACAAGAAATGATTGATTTATTGCCATCTCAACGCGATGCTTTAAATCAGAATCTTCTTGATGTTGTTTCAAATGTAACAGTACTTCAAATGCCCACAAGTGCAGGGAAAAGTTTACTCGCTGAATTTAATATGCTTGTTACAAAAGCACTAAGACAAGACGCGAAAATAATTTATATTGTTCCGTCAAGAGCATTAGTAAATCAGGTTTATTTTGACTTAAAAACAGACTTGCAAAGCTTAGGTTTAAATGTCGAGAAAACATCATCAGCAATAGAGATTGACCCAAATGAAAATAATTTCCTTAATAGCGAAGAAATCGACATTCTGGTTTCAACTCCTGAAAAATTAGATTTGTTAATACGACGAAAACATCCATCAGTTGATGATGTTTCTCTTTTTGTTGTTGATGAGGCACATACAATCCAAAATGGAATTAGGGGGGCAAGACTTGAATTATTATTAACTCTTCTTAGACGAGAACGACCAAATGCTAAATTTATGTTGTTGTCGCCTTTTATTAAGGATGCGGGCAGAACTATTACAGAATGGCTTGGTGGAGGTAATTCTATTGAAATTGATTGGAAACCTGCGGAGAAATTATTTATCGGAATTGATGTTCATAAGACAAAAAAAAATAATGAAATAAAATACGAAATTCTAAATTCACCTTATTCTACTTTTTCTATATCTCAAAAAGGAGCATTTCCAAATCCTATAGAAATTTCAAGTAAGGGTAAGAAAAATCCGATTTTAGAATTTTCTATAAATCATTTTGTTAAAAAAGATAAAGCACAATTGGTTTTATGTTGGGGGAAGAAAATGGCAGATAAGCGAGCTGACTTTATTTATAATCATATACCCGACAAACAGGTTTCAGATGAAGTTAATTTAGTTCGGAAATTTATTGATGATGAAATTGGTAGAGAAACAACTTTAACAAAAGTGTTAGAGAAAGGAATTTGCACACATCACTCAGGAATTTCTGATGAAACAAAACTTATGCTTGAATATTTAATTAGAGAAAAGAAAATTAATTATGTGTGTTCAACGACAACTGTTGCCGAAGGAGTAAACTTTCCAATATCATCTGTTTTTTTTGATGATTACAGAAAAGGGAGATATGATAAATTATCTACTAATGATTTCTGGAATATTTCAGGAAGAGCAGGACGAACACTTGTAGATAATTTCGGAAAAATTATTTTACCGTTTAATAGCCCCAATAATATAGAAAATGCCAAAAATCTCATTGAACAAAGTGCTGATGAATTAGTAAGTGTTTTATCCGAGTTATTTGTTAATGCAGATGAAATAATTTCATCAATAGAGAAAAATGAAATAAACATTCCATTTAAAAATTATTATAACTCAATTGCACCTTTAATTCAATATTTTGTTCATATTATTTCTGTGGGAGGTCATGAAGCTTACGCAAGTGAAATTGAAGACTTGTTTAAAGACAGCTTTGAATATTATAAATTAGACTCTTACGATAAAAAGGAGAAATTTATTCAGGTTTGTAAAACTATATACACATATCTTCAAGATAAATATGGCGAAAATACAGGTGTTTTATCTTTTGCTGATAAAACTGGTTTTTCTGTTCCTTCTGTTTTAAATGTAATGAAGAAAAAATCGTTAAATCCAAATATATCTGATTTAAACAGTTGGAACCCAAACAGTATTTTTGATAGAAATAATCCTAATAATTTAACTGAAAAAATTGAAGTGATTGCAGCTTTAAGAGAAACAAGAATAGGAACAGATTCTGATAAAGCCCCATTTAATCCTGCAATAATTGCTAACATCCTTATTTCATGGGTTAATGGAGATAATTTTGAAACTATGTCAAAAATCCATCCATTATATAATTCTTTTTCTGACAACGAAAGAATAAATGAATTTGTTTCTAAGATGAATGATATTAGGTTTAAATCATCCTGGGGTTTAAGTGCTTTGGAAGGTATTGTTAAAGGAAACGAAGCAGAAATAAAAGACACATACATTCCTTCTTATGCTTATTACGGAGTAAATAATTCAAAATCATTAGCTTTAAGAATGATTGGCATCCCACGGAGTTTATCAAGTTCACTTTCCCAAATTATAGAAAAAGACATTTCATCATATTCATTGAATAAAATAAGAAAAATGATAAAAGATTTAGGAAATTCAGATTGGGATAATTTGAAACCAAAAAAATCAACATTATCAGGTTCGGAATGGAAAAGGATTACAGAAGTTTTAATAAATTAAGATAATAGTATGTTTTAGCAATTTAATGGCAAAATCAATTATGCCACCCCAAAGCCATACACATTTGCAATTCGCATGTCCCAACGCTTATCCAAAAATTGCAAAAGAGTATGTCTTGCCAACGCACTGAATGACAGACTGGAAGATGAAAGCACAGGGTACAACACGCAATATAAAAATTGGGCAGGAAGTGGTAAATATGAACGAGTTAGCAACAAATAAAAGGTGTAGTAAATTGAAAGCTTTGTAATTCAAAATGCCCAACATTTTCATATTGCCATCGTTGGCATTCATTGTAAAATCCGTTTCCAAATAAAATACAGACTTAAAAAAGATTGGTTACTTTTATAGTTGACTTTTTGAAAAAAAATATGACAAAAGAAAATGCAATAAAATTATTTCAAGACCAACGAGTTCGAGTTCACTGGAATGAAGAAAATGAAAAGTGGTATTTCTCCATTATTGATGTTATTGGAGTTCTGACTGATAGTGAAAACCCAAGAAAATACTGGAGTGTGTTGAAAACCAGACTTAAAAAGGAAGGAAGTGAAGTGGCTACAAATTGTAGCCGTTTGAAATTATTAGCACTTGATGGTAAAATGCGACTAACTGACGTTGCAGACACAGAACAATTATTACGACTTATACAATCAATTCCATCACCAAAAGCAGAGCCATTTAAAGTTTGGTTGGCGAAAGTAGGTTATGAGAGAATTGAGGAAACCGAAGACCCAGAACTTGCATTTGACCGTGCAATGGAAAATGGTAAAAATAGCGAACTGCGTAAATTATACAAATTATAAAAAAATACAATTAGTGCAAGTTTTGATAATTTAATTTGTAGCTTTGTCCAATGAATAAATACACAA